>NZ_CAXBFR010000138.1:0-7059 GCF_963975005.1 uncultured Flavobacterium sp. | reverse complement strand
ATTATTGCTTAATCACTTTTATTGTTTTAACAACATCACCAACGGTAACGTTTACAATATAAGCACCAGCTGTTAAACTTGTCATATCAATTTGAGAAGTAGTATTATTTACTTTTCTAGAAATAACTTCTTGACCTAATAAATTAATCACTTTAACAGAAGATATTTCTGATGAGTAAGATAAATTTAATACATCTTTAACTGGGTTTGGATACGCTACAAAACTTGCATTATCAAAACTTGAAGCTGATAATGAAGCATCGTAAGCAGAAACTAAAAACGTTCCAAAAACATCATTTCCATATTCCCAAACTCTGAAATATAAAACACTTCCTGGAGTTTGACCTGTAACAATAATTAAGGGATGATCACCACTTGCACTTGAAGAATCATTACAAGCTATTTCAGTTAAAGAACTACAAGTTCCACTATAAACAGATCCAGCAGTATCTGTCAATCCACCTGTAGTTGGATTCACTTCGAATGTTAAACTACCTGAAGCAGGAACCACTGCAGAATACCAAACATCACCACCTTGATAGAAAGCACAAGTAGGAGCAGTTTGTGTTGAACTAGTTGCAGCAACATTTGTTCCTGTAACTTGATTTGTTGCAAACACTCCACCTGGAGTTAATACTGTTGGATTTGCACATTCATCATTTACTGGAGGACATGAATAAGTAAAAGCACCTAATGGTAAATCACAAGTTGTGTCTGAACCATGTAAAACAGTTAATATATTTGAAGAACCACTTGCAAAAGGTCCTGCCGTTATAACTCCTGTTGCAGTAATAGGTAATGTAGTTGTTCCATAACTTAAAACTGGAGAACCACTTCCTAAGTCAGTCACATTTACACTTACTGAATATTGATTGTTAGCACAATCTGGTACTATTGTAGCTGTTGCACTAGCAGGTGTACATGAAGAAACTATTATGTTTACTGAGAAATCTAATGTAACTCCATATGATCCAGAATAACAAGGATTAGCTGTAGTTAAAGCGTCAGCAGTAACAATTCTCATTTTATGTACTCCGATTGCAGCAGTTGCTGGCATTATGAAAGATGCATTTAAAACAGTTGGATTTGTAGATAAAGATTCTCCAGTATAAACTAATTCAGAAGCATCAAAAATATAATTATCATTTAAATCAATCCAGATATAAGTGTTATATGTATAACCTGTTGCAAATGATATTTGAACATTTGAATTAACACCTTGTGGTAAAGTCACTTGAGTTGCTGAATGATCAAAATAAGTTACATCAGTAGTAGGAAAGTCAGTAGTTCCTAATTGAACATTTGTAATACCTAAAGCATCATTAGATGTAGGAACAGATGTACAATAACAACCTGTAGCAACAGTCATAAAATTCTGTTCTGTACAACCAGTAGCAGAACCAAAAGCATTAAAGGGTACAACGGTATAATAGTAAGTAGTGTTAATAGTCCCTACAAATGAATATGAAGTATTAATTCCTAAATTTTGATTGTCTAAAACATCTGTTCCTCCAGTTGATGTTCCAATAGTTAAAAAATAACCATCTGCACCTGATGTTGCATCCCAAGAAATTGAATTGCTAAAGTTACCACATGTAGCATTTGGAGTAGCAATAATATTTGATGCACATACTGGAGCTACGGTAGGAATAGCTTCCCACTTAACATCATCAATATAAGCAGTTGTTGCTCCAGATGGACTACCAGAATTTCTAATTGCTAAACGTGTAATTCCTATTGGAATACCTGAAGGAACAATAATGAATTCTTGAGCAGTTGATGCCGCAGTTGATGGAAGGAATACTTCATCTATTTGTATAAAACTAGTAATATCAGTAGGGTTTGTTAAGTATCCAATTGATAAAAATCTATTTGCTGCTGTTGCATATGCCTTAAATTTTAATCTATGTGTATTTGCCTGTAAATTAGATACTCCCGGTAAAATGGCACAAGTTTCTGTAGGTGTTGTACCACTGGCATTCATGTATAAACGATTCGAAGGAGACATAGGAGCTACTGATCCTGTAGTAATATATGTAGTACCATTTCCGATTTTATTCCAACAATTAGGCATTGGACTTGTTGAGCCAGTAGCATAAGTATCAAAATTTTCAAAATATTCGGTAACATCTGAACATGAAGTTGTAAAAGTTAATGGACCACTCCAAAAACTAAATCCTGATGTAGCACACACGGTTCTTACATATACATCATAAGTTGTGTTTGAAGTAAGAGGAGTAAAGTTGTAAGTATTTGTTGCACTTGGATCTCCTAAAGCAGGAATAGCATTTCCCGTTGGAACAATAGCTACTTCAAATGTGTCAGTGCTGTTTGCCGAATTCCAAGTTACTGATGCATCAAAAGCGTTTATTGCAGTTGTAGTAATGTTTGTTGGAGCTGGACAAGGAGAAACTAATTTACCTGTAGCAGCAAAAAGATTAAAAACACCACCACTAACTTTTTGAATTGTAATTCCAGTTACTATTTTAGTCTGATTAGCAGGGTCAATATTTAAATCTAATTGATAAATTCGTGGGTTTCCAGTTGGATTTTCCAAAACATTATTGGTTAAATTACCTCTACCAATACCAGATATAATAACAGGTAGCGCAGTAGAATTAAACCAATCTGGGACTACAGGGATTGAAACTACTTGAGTTGTAGCATCTGAAAAATTTATTGTAAAAGTAACATTAGACGCTCCACTTCCAGATGTAACTGCTAAATGAATTTTTTCGTATGAATTTAATTCTGTGAATGTAACAGTTGATTGACCTGCAACACCATTTTGATTAATTCTCAATGAATTGTTACTGCTGTAAGAAGCCATTTGAAAAAATAAATCGCTGTTTGCCACATCTAATAAACCAGAGGTTGGCAAACCATATGTAGTAGGAGTTGCTGTTCCACTAACTTGAGTACCTTGAGCTAAATAACAATAATTTACTCCATCTACATCATTATTTGTAGTTGTATTTAAAGCACCTAATCCGTTTGCTATTACATCGGCATTATATCCGTTTACTGTTAATGCTACATAGCTAGCTGGGTCGATGGTTTTGGTAGCAAAAACGGTAGTTTTTTTCTTTTTTGGATTCTCAAATTTCTTTGGGGTGAATGCTACTAAAAAGCAAAAAACACCAAACAAAGCAAGTTTGAGATAGAATCCTTTAAAATTAATGTACTTTTTCTTCATGTTGTTATAGTTAAATGGTTTAATTGCATAAATATAGGAAAAAAATGTGTTAAAAATATCAAATGTTACTTTTAGCTTTTTTAATAAAAAAATTACATAATAATGATTAATTTTGCATTCCGTTTTTTTATCATCAATTTATTTCTTAATTATAGAATATATTAATATAGGTTTTGAGATGGTGTTTTTTCTTTTTCAGAATCTACTTTTTCAAGTTATCTTGGAATTTTTTATTTGATATAGTATGCAAGAATTTTGGCCTTATTTATTATTGGTGATTTTAGGATTTGTAGCAGGTTTTTTAAATACCGTTGCAGGTGGAGGAACTTTATTAACCTTACCGATTTTAATTTTTATGGGATTGCCTGCTCCTTTAGCACAAGGAACAAATCGTGTAGCAATATTACTGCAAACATTTACTGCAGTTAGAGGTTTTAAAAGCAAAGGAGTTTCAACTTATCCTTTTAGTTTGTATGTCGGAATTGCTGCTTTTTTTGGATCAATAATTGGAGCTTACTTAGCTTTAGATTTTGATGGAAAAGCTTTCAATAGAATGTTAGCCGTTGTTATGATTATGGTTTTAATTTTAACACTATTTAATCCAAACAAAAATAAAAAGGATTTAGTCGAAAGATTAACTGGAAAGCCTTTAATTATTTCTCTAGTAGTTTTCTTTTTCTTAGGTATTTATGGAGGATTAATAAACGCAGGAATTGGTTTTCTAATGCTGTTAGCACTTCCGTATATAAACGGAATGAACTTATTAAGGTCAAATGCAACTAAGGTATTCGTTGCATTTGTTTATACAATTGCAGCCGTAGCCGTTTTTGCTTTTAATGACAAAATCGATTACGGCTTAGCAGCTGTTTTATCAATTGGAAACGTTTCTGGTGCTTGGTTTGGAAGCCGTTGGTCTGTTAAAAAAGATGAAAAAGTAATTAAAATGTTTTTAATCGTAACAGTTACGGCTTTAGCAATTAAATTATGGTTTTTTGATTAGTATTTAACATAATCTGTAATTTCTAAACCATATCCAATCATTCCCACACGTTTTGTTTGTTCTGAATTTGAAAGTAATTTGATTTTTGATATATCTAAATCATGTAGAATTTGTGCTCCAATTCCAAAATCTTTTGCATCCATTTTAACTTGTGGAGCTTTGTAAATTCCTTCCTCTTGTAATTCTTTTAATTCTGTAATTCTATGAAGCATTTCAATAGATTGCTTTTCTTGGTTTACAAAAATAACGGCACCATTTTCTTCTTGATTTATTCTTTTGAACATGTCTTCTAATCTATCATCAGGATTTGAAGTCAATGTTCCTAAAATATCATTATTAATTTGGGATGAATTTATACGCGTTAAAACTTCATCACCTATATTCCAGCTTCCTTTTGTTAAGGCAATATGAACTTGCTTGTTTGTGGTTTGAAGGTAGGCTCTCATTCTATATTTTCCAAAACGAGTTTCAATTTCAAAATCTTCTTTTTTCTGAATTAAACTATCGTGTTGCATTCTATAAGCCACTAAGTCTTCAATTGAAACTAATTTTAAATCAAACTTCTTAGCTACTTCTGCAAGTTGAGGTAAACGAGCCATCGTTCCGTCTTCGTTCATTATTTCAACTATTACACCAGCAGGAGTAAAGCCAGCTAATCTTGCAAAGTCAATGGCAGCCTCTGTGTGACCAGTTCTTCTTAAAACACCACCTTGTTTTGCAATTAAAGGAAAAATGTGTCCAGGACGAGCTAAATCAAATGGTTTTGTGTCTTCATTAACTAAAGCTAAAACTGTTTTTGCTCTATCAGCAGCAGAAATTCCGGTTGTAACACCATTTCCTTTTAAATCAACAGAAACTGTAAAAGCGGTTTCCATATGATCCGTATTATTGGTAACCATTGTGTGTAAATCTAATTCTTTACATCTTCTTTCTGTCAAAGGAGTACAAATTAGTCCACGACCATGAGTTGCCATAAAATTAATCATCTCGGGAGTTACTTTTTCGGCTGCAGCTAAAAAATCTCCTTCATTTTCTCTATCTTCATCATCAACAACAATGATTATTTTACCTTGACGAATATCTTCAATGGCTTCTTCTATTGTGTTCAGTTGTATTTTATGTGACATTAGTTGTAGTTGTTTTTTGTTTTTTAAACTTATTTATTAGTTTTTTAATTGGGTCGAATATCCAATCAAAATTTATCATTATTCCAATATCATTTGTAGCTCTGTAAGTTAACAAAATTGCAAAAGGGGTTAATATAAATGATGACATCCAAGCGCCTAAAAAAGGACTAATACTATCTTCTTGAGCTAATTTTCGACCAAAAGTGTTAATAAAATGAAATGTTATAAAAATTAGAATAGCAAAAACCATAGGTAAACCTAAACCACCTTTTCTAATAATTGCTCCAAGTGGTGCTCCAATAAAAAACATCAATAAGCACGAAAAAGCTAACATATACTTTTCATGAATTGCAGTCCAATGTTGGTTGATGTTTTTCTTTTTAAACTCTAAATCATTTTTACTACTATCAATAGAAAAATCTATGCTGGTAATATTGTTTGTTGCGATTTCAATAATTTTCTTTTGATCAACTAATTGATATAAACCCAATAAATTATCAGTGATTGTATCTTTAGCAACGTATTGAATTTTTCTTGAATTTAAAACATTTGAAGTTCGTTGCGTAATATTATCCGAAAATGAAACAATATCTTCATTATAGCTTTTTTGTAAAGAATCGATTGTAATATTAAGTTCGCTAATATTTAGCATTTTATCGGTATTAGAAATAGCTTCCTGATTAATATCTGAAGTGTTTAATTTACCAATATCAATTGTTAAAATATATTTTTTGAAGGTACTTTTTGCAAAAGGCATTTTTTTTTGTTCTTCATATTTAGTAGGAACTATATCTTCGTAATAATTACCATTAAATAATTCAAGATTTAATAAGTTTCCACCATCATCACTAGATAGAATTCCATTTTTAGCATTTATAATTGTACTAGCACCATTTCCGTTACTAGATTTTTTATGAATAACTATTCCCTTTAAAAACTGTCCTTTGTCACCTGATTTTTCTTGGACTTTTATGTTTGTGTTTCCAATTTGATTAAACTGACCTTGAGCAATTGCCATGGCAGGTTTCTGTTGAACTATATTTTGACGTAAATTGATGAATTTATATTGTGCTTGTGGAATTACATTATTAGAAAAAACAAACGCAACAATACTTAAAAGAAGTATAAATGCTGTTAAATACTTCATGGCTCTTTGCAACGAAATGCCTGAAGATTTCATAGCTGCAAATTCATAATTTTCAGAAAAACTTCCAAAAGTCATTATAGAAGCTAATAATACAGAAAGTGGTAATACTAACGGAATTACATTTGGAGCATAAAAACTTAAAAACTTTAAGATGGTAAGAAAATCCAAATCTTTACCGGCCAATTCGGCAATAAAAAGCCAAATACCTTGAAGAATGAATATAAAAAACAAAATTACGAATACTGTTGTAAACGTAATTATGAATGATTTTAAAATATATTTGTCTAATATTTTCAACGAAACTTATTTTAGTCTAGTCTATTGATATAATAGCCAGAATATTTTGATTCCGTAAAGGTAAAATGATTTTTTGATAAAGGCTGATTTGTTTTAAAAGAATTAACAGTTAAAGTTGTTTTTGTTCCTTTTTTATCAGTTTCAATCATAGTGTAGATATGATTTGTAGAAGTATCAATTCCAATTAAAACTTCTTTTACATTTTCTTTTGAATTAGTTGGTTTTAATTTTACATATTGAATTTTTCTTCCTTTTACATTTTGTAAAATATCCCAAGAATAACTATATCCAG
>NZ_CAXBFR010000137.1:0-7102 GCF_963975005.1 uncultured Flavobacterium sp. | reverse complement strand
TAAAGACAATGACAAATACACAGCCGATTTAGCGCATGAGAAAACAGTAAAAATTTTGGTGGGAGCAGCAGCCAGTAAAAATAAAGGAGCTAGTAATCAAGTAGGAGAAGGGCATGGTGATTTTATGTTGTATGATAGTAACGGTAAAAATAATTTAGTTGACTATTCACAAGTTTTTACTGATATAGTACTTAAATACAATGGCTTTTCACTGTTAGCAGAATATGCCAATGCAAGTGCGGATAATTTAACCATGCAATTTATTGATGAAGCAGCCACCACAATACTAGCACCTCAACAAATTAGCCAATATTTAATTTTAGGAGACAGTTATACTTTACAAGCAGGCTATGTTACAGACAAAGGCTTAAGTTTTGACGTTAGATATGAAAATACAAAACCAGAATTTCAAAAGTATAGTACCTCATTGCTACCTGATACTAATAGTTATACAATAGGAGCTACTAAATATTTTAATAACAATAATATAAAACTACAAACAAGTTTTACTAGAATTAATTATACTGGAGGAGCAAATTCTAGTATTGGTGAAGTAGTGTTTCAAATCGGCTTTTAATAAATACTTTAATTATGTAAATACTTTTTTTAAATTGGGCTATGTAGTAATGATTATTTTAAGCATACGTTGAAATATCTTTTAACCAAGCTCTTACGAAGTCTCCAAACTTATTAGCATTACCTTAACTGAACCCTGAATCCGATGGACATAACTTACACGCTTTAGATAGCGATAGAAATAATCAAAGAAGTAATAAACTATTTGAAAACGTAGCTTCAAGCATTGCATCATTCACCACAACTTCAAGCAATTGGTATCCAGGTGACGAATGGAGAGGCAATGTAGCAAGAATCATAATGTATAGTTATTTTAGGACGGGTCACAGTCATAAATATTATATGCCATAAGCATAGTAAAGCCATAGATAGTGCATGAAAATTGAACAAAAAGAGTTTGCATTTACCCTAAGGACGTGCAAAGGATAACTGGTAAAAGCTAAGATGCTTCGAGAATACTATTATTAGACATTAAGAAGCAAGGTAGCCAATTTATAACCATTGATGAATTTTGTTCTTACAGTGGGTTAAAATTAGAACAGGTAATTCCGTATATCGTTGGGTAAAAGAGGAGGTTAATTATTAGCTTCTAAAACGTTTTTTAAAGTTTAATAACGTGTTCATTGAGTAGTTTAAATAATGGTCTAAACTATTGTATTATATAGAAATAATGATTATTTTGAATTATACAATTTGACGTTCTTTAAAGGTCTTCAACAAGGACCTATTTAATGACCAATTAAAACATAATACACCAGAAAGCTTGTAAACATTAGCGTGAAAAAAGAAGTACAAATCCCTCTTTCTCCGCAAAAGATAACCCGAAACTTTCGTTTCGGGTTTTTTATACCTAAAAGTTGCCAAAAGTATTTTTGATATTTTTATAGACAAAATTCTTAAACTTTTATATTTTTATTGATATAAGTATTTGTTTATAAGTTGATTAAGACTCTTAAAGGTAAATTTGACTTAAATAGAAAAGTAAAATAAAGTTGACTAATCTTGTTTTAGGTTCACTGAAATTAAAAAATTTCACTTAAAGTCTTTACACAATGAAAACTTTATTGTTTTAGTTATAAACATATATATGATATGGATTTAAAAATAAGTAAAGTACTAATGACAGTACGAAATTATGGAATAGGTTTAGAAATTGTTAAATTGATGATTACGTAGGGTTACACTGTAATTATAACAGGAACAAATCAAGAGAAATTAAACAAAGTTAAGGCAGAAAATCCTTCATTAACTATTTTTAAAAGTGATGTAACTAACAATGAAGACATACAATCTTTAGCAAGTACTATTGAAAAAATCTTGGTTGTATGGATGTTTTTAATCAATAATGCTGGAATTTTAGAGTCATTTGATTTAGGTTAGGAAACGCACCCGTTAGAAAGATAATTCAAAGAAATTGCAATCAATTTCAATGCACCAGTGGCAATGGTTCAACATAGATTTAGGGCAATAACATAGAATTTTTCTTGAAATTAAAATATGTAAACTTGATCAAACAAAATGAGGACAATTATTTTGAAGCCATTGGTTTTGATTTTTGCATTATAAAATCTAGTTCACTAATAAATCAATGTAAAATAATAATAAATAAATGATTATTAGTTAGTTATTTATTTTTTGAGATAAAATTATAAGTAAAAGTATAGTAAAAATAAAGTTTTTATAATTTATAAAAAAAGCTCATTTGTTTAATTACTCTTAAAAAGTGTATAATTAAAGTTTAAAAAACTAACTTGTAAAAATCTAAGTAATTAGTTTGATAAAAGTATTTTTTTTGTTTTGAGAAGAAATTCATAAAAGAATAAGTAAAAAACTATAAACTTCATTATATCAGGTATTCTAGAAATAGTTTCACATCTTGAAACATAATAAACATAAAAGCTTTATAGAAACTTTAATAACTCCACAATAATTATATTACATGAAAGATAACCCATTGACTATGGAAATGCTGTTAGATCAACTAGCAGGATTGAACATTATTCAAATTGCAGCTATTCCAATGATTTTACTCGTTATTGCAGAATGGGTGCTTACAATAGCTCAAAAAAAAGATTACTACAACAGCTTTGACACTATTTCAGCTACCTTTATAGGATTGGTAAATGTCGGAATATCAGCACTACTAAAATTAGCAATATTTGGCGTCATGCTTTTCTTTTATAATCTTGTACCGTGGAGCATTCCAAGTACATGGTGGGCCTTCATACTGTGCATTGTTTCTATAGATTTTTTCAGATATTGGTCACACAGATTAACCCATGTCAATCGTTTTTGGTGGGCAACACACGTCACACACCATAATTCAGAAAAATACAATTGGTCGGTGGCTTTTAGATTAAGTTGGACACAACATATCAAATTTATCTTTTTTATTCCAGTAATTTTAATGGGATTTCACCCAGTTCTCTTTTTTATATGCCATCAAATAGAAGTGCTCTATCAATTTTGGATTCATACTGAGTATATTAGAAGATTACCAGCTCCCATTGAATACGTTTTTGTTACACCATCACATCACAGAGTGCATCATTCTAGTAATGCTAAATATTTAGATAAAAACTTTGGATCAACATTTATTATTTGGGATAGATTATTTGGAACTTTCCAAGCTGAGGAAGAACAAACCCTTTATGGTATCACTAAACCAATTAATTCATATAATCCCATTACTCTTAATTTTCACGAATGGAAAGATATGCTTTCTGATGTAGTTAAAAGTAGATCCTTAAAAGAAGCTTATGCAATGCTTTTTACAAGTCCAGCTAATTTAGAAGCTGTTAAAACTGAATTCAACGCTATTTATTTAAAGGAAAATGAACCATTAATCAAAAGAGATGTTGATTTATAACAAGAGTAGTTATTCAAAAAAAAGCTGTAAGCAATAAATCACATAACTTAGTAAACAAAAACGTAAAGGATTTAAATTGTAATGACTTGGTTTATGATAGTGTTCTTTTCTTATCAGCCAATTAAATATTGTAGATAAAAACACCTACATCATTAAATGACACATAAAAGAAACTTAAATAACTTAAATTTTTTTTTCAAGCTTCAAAAAGTATAATAAACTAGCCAAAATAACCAAAAGTAGCGGTAAAGCAATCAAATAGCCACCAATTGCAGCTATTGCTAAGGGTTGAAGTAATTCAGAACCAGTTTCTAACCCAATAGCTAATGGTAACAAATCAATAATAGCTTTCATAAGTTCCTATAAAAGAGATAAATACAATAATTAGAGATACTTTTAAATTCCTAAAAAAAAAGTAATACTCCAAAAACCAATAACGTTGAAGCAAATAAAATAAGTAACAATTCTTTAAATGATTTGTTGTTATTGTTGTTGTTTAAAAGCTCTGGCATAATTAATTATAATAACCATTAGGTAAAGCTATTTTACTTGAAACTTCTTGCTAGATTTGGTTCATTACTATTCCTAAATTTCTATTTTGAGTATTTGGATAAATTAACCGGATAGAAACAACTTAATCTATTTTCAATACAGAACCAATAACTTGTCCAAAATCAATGCTTAATGCAGGTTGTGAAGTTTCCACTTGATGTCTAATTTTATCAATTACATCATTGCTAGTTTTACTGCTATCTTTTTTTAATTGAATTAAATAATTCATCTATAAGGCTCAGTAATAAAAAAAACCATTTGCGTTCCAGTTCTTCAATATGCTTGAACTTCTGTTACGTTTTGAATGATTTTTTCTACCTCAACTAATGGTCTATTTGTTTCTTCTAAAGAAGTACCTGGTGGATATTCATAATCAAGAACAATGCTTCCCTTATCCATTTCTGAAAAAAACCCTGTTTCTAATCTGGGAACTATTTCTACTTAATTAATTGTGAAATAGTTCTGTTTTAAAATAAAGTACCTTGAATAATTTCAGTTGATTTCTCACCCTTAAATTGAAATGAATCTACAATTTCAAACTGTTTTAAGTCAGGATTGAATTTTCTCAGAAAAACACTTTCACACCAAAAATTTACTTCTAATTTTTGAAATAGAGTATTAGCGATTTTTAACTTTTCAACATCTAATTTTCTTGCGATTGATAAATGTGGATCACTGCTTTTGTACATTTTTTTGAGGGTTAATGAAGCTGTTAAAATCCTCATTATTTTTTTTAAATCTTCTTTTGATTTTTCTGAAGGTTTTATAAAGAAGGCACCATTTGGATAACTATCGTAATCTACTAATTTAACTTCAAAAGGGGAGAAGCTTGCTGTTATTCGACTTATTTGATTTTTTATGATTTCAATTTCAGTTGAAGTAAATTCACAAATAGTAATATGTGCCAAAGAATTTTTACTATTGAACCAACCAATTTTATCGGCTAATTGAAGTTTTATTTTCTTTACTTCTTCAATAATAATCACATTAGGTATAAAAACAATTGAATATTTGTTTTCCATTTTTTTTAGTTTTATAAATCAATCACTTTTTTTTGATTAGAACTTTCAATAGCAGCTTCAATAATTTGCATGACTTTCAGACCATCATTAGCTGTAACAGGTTCTATTGAATTATTGATAATTGAATGATAAACTCCTTCAAAGAAATCATAATAGTTACCAGGAATTGTTGGGATAGTTTTACGTATAGTTTCACCGTTTAAAGAAATATTTAAAAGCCCTTCATTTTCAATAGGTTCTTTTCCCCAATCTACTAAATTTGGTTTTTTACCTGTTTTAAGAACATCTTCTTGAATGTCAGCACGTGATTTAAAAAAACTCCCTTTTCGACCTTGTATTATAAAACCAGGTACTTGTTCTTTGTTAAAAAAACCTGCATGTAATCTTACTCTTTTATCAGAATAATACAATAAGATGTCGATATTGTCATCATTTAAAGAGTTTTCTCTAAGGTTGCGAATGTCTGCAAAAACAGCATTAGGGTAACCAAAAAGACATAAAGCTTGGTCAATAATATGCGGTCCTAAATCTTTTAAAACTCCAGCACCATCATTTTTAGATTCTTTCCATTTTTTTGCACTTAACTGAGGATTATAACGATCAAAGCGAATTTCTGCTTCTACAATTTCACCTAAAACATTTTCTTCAAGAATACTTTTTACGGTTTTGAAATCACTATCCCATCTTCTATTTTGGTAAACAGCAAGTTTAAGTCCTTTTTCCTTTGCTATTTTTTTTAAGCATTCCGCTTCTTCAACTGTTGTGGTAAAAGATTTTTCAACAATAAGATGTTTTCCAGCATTTATAGCTTGTTCTGCATATTGAAAATGAGTGTCTACAGGAGTATTCACAATTACTAAATCTATATCATCAGCCAGTAACTCTTCAATAGTAGCATAACTTTTGACATTTGGATAATCATTTTGAATTAGTTTTTTACTTCGCTCCCAAGCACCTATAAGTTCAAAACCAGAATGCAATTCGATAAATGGAGCATGAAATATTTTTCCAGACATTCCATAGGATAAAAGGACAGTTTTTAATTTATTCATAATTATATTTTGTGATTAAGACTTTATAGCAGAAGCCGTTCTTTTTAACAAATAATATTCTCCGTTACTCTTAAATTAACGTAAAGATCTAACAACATAACGTTTAAATATTTTCGATAAATGACTTATCTCGGTAAAGCCAAAATCATCTGCAATTTCGGTTAAGGTAAAATCGGAATTTAAGAGTCTAATTTATACTAGTATAATTTTGCTTTAATGATATATTCACGCAAAGGCATATTGACTTGCTTTTAAAAAAAATCAATGATGTAAGTAGGTGACATTGAAAATGTATCGGCTAAACTATCTGTTTTTAATAATTAAGTTTCTCAATATTTTCGCTAATGTAGGTTAATATTTTTTGATGCGTTCATCTGAATTATTTTGAAGAACTTCAGAAAAAAATTCTTTTATCGGACGTAGTTTCCATTCCGATAATTCTATTACTTATATTTTGTACTTGTTTTTAACAAAATTAAGAATAATAAATTTTGTTTTTGCAATTTGTCATTTAAAAACCTCTAAAATCGCATAAATATTCTTTTTAAATGCCTTAAAAAAACTTTCGAATCGTTTTCAAATCAAACTCATATTGCTTTAGATAATATAATGACTTCGGCTGATTTAACGAGAATAGATAGTTATCCAATTGAAGGATTTGATTTAGAAAAGCAGCAGCTTTATTACAAGAAAATTAGGTGTAGATACATTATCATTTATGGTTGCTTTTGGATACAAAAATGCAGATCCAGAATACGCCAAATCCAGAATAAATCTTGAAGAGATTGTTTCATTTATGTGATTATATCTATATTTAAAAAATCGGATCTTATTGCCAATAAAACAGAAAAACAAATCATGAATAAAATGATATTAATGAATTTTACTACTTGATAGTTGAAATAAAGTACAGAAATAAAAAAGGCAATAATTTTAAATTATTGCCTTTTTTTTATTGTTTTAATTTTTAATTTGCATTATTGCTTAATCACTTTTATTGTTTTAACAACATCACCAACGGTAACGTTTAC
>NZ_CAXBFR010000136.1:0-7211 GCF_963975005.1 uncultured Flavobacterium sp. | reverse complement strand
TTACATTACTTATGATGATATGATTATTGAATATAATATTGAAATTGAAAAGTAATATTTTTTAGTTATAATTCAATTTAATATCTACTTATCACGATTAAAGTAGCCTTTATTCCTTTTTTATGCGTTTAATCTTAATTTATTAACAGTTAATCTTATTTTGTTGATAACTTTTGTTTTTCTTAATTTATAATCGTTAAATTGCGATTGATATAAAACTTAAGTAAAATGGGAGTAACCAAACATGTTGATTTTAAGGAAGATATAAACAATATTGCAGAAGTATTTAAAGCTTTAGGTCATCCTGCAAGAATTCAAATTATGAATATTTTATTGAGTAAAGAATCTTGCTCCTGTGGAAATATCGTTAAAATTTTGCCATTAGCTCAATCCACAGTTTCAAATCATTTGCTTGAACTTAAAAAAGCAAACCTAATTAATATTACTTTTTCAGGTAAAAGTTCAATTTATTCAGTAGAAAAAGACAAATTAAATGTTTTAAATCAGTTTATAAGCAATTATATTGAAAATTTAGGAACTGACAGTTTTAAGAAGAAAACAAGTCATAAAACAATTTCTATTACTGAAGTCCTTGAGGAAAGAAAAGAATTCTCTTCAAAAAAGAAAAAAATATCTTCGAACTTGAAACTGCATAATTATCAGTTCAAGCATAAAAAGTAATTTAGTTCTCTTAAAATTCTGTCTTCTAAACGGAATTTATACATAGATGTAATTAATTTAAGATTTTCATCACATTCAAATCGGATCTATTCCTTATTTTTGTAATTCAATAAAAATACTGATGAAAAAATTAACAATTGCAATTACACTTCTAACTTCAATACTTGCAAATGCTCAAGACAAACCTAAATTAGTAGTAGGAATCGTTGTAGATCAAATGAAACACGAATATTTAAATCGATTTTCAAGTGATTTTTCAGAAAATGGTTTTAAGCGTTTGATAAAAGATGGTTATTCTTTTCAAAACGTACATTATAATTACATGCCAACTTATACAGCTCCAGGCCATGCAGCAATATACACAGGAACAACTCCTTCAGTAAACGGAATTGTAGGAAACGATTGGTTCAACAAAGCTACTGGGAAAGACATGTATTGTACTGATGATGATTCAGTTTCAACCCTTGGTGATGGAGTAGAAAGTGAAGGAAAAATGTCTCCAAAAAATTTACAAAGCACTACAATTACAGATGAATTAAAGTTAGCAACCAATTTTAAAGGAAAAGTTATTGGAATGAGTTTAAAAGACAGAGGTGCAATTTTACCAGCTGGACATTTTGCTAATTGGGCTTTTTGGTACAGTAAAACGGGTTCTTTTATTTCAAGTACTTTTTATGGTGAAAATTTACCAAACTGGGTTGCAGATTTCAATAATGAAAAACATTATGAAACTTATGTTCAAAAGGGATGGGAATTATTAAAACCAAAAGAAACTTACAACGAAAGTCTGACAGATAACAATCCTTATGAAGGAAAATTATATAAGAAAACACCATTCTTTCCATACAATTTAAAAGATATGTATGAAAATAATGATGCAGGTGTGTTAAGAGCAACTCCTTTCGGAAATAATTTATTGGCTGATTTTGCTAAAAAAGCTATTGAAAAAGAAGCTTTAGGTAAAGACGAAATAACGGATTTTTTAACAGTGAGTTTTTCTTCAACAGATTATATTGGTCACATACTTGGACCACGTTCTATTGAATTACAAGACACCTACTTACGTTTAGACGAAACTATAGCTGATTTTTTAAACTATTTAGATAAAAGTGTTGGTAAAGGTAATTATTTGGTATTTTTAACTGCAGATCATGCTGGTGCAGAAAATGTTACCTATTTAAAAGACAATAAATATGATGTTACAAATACGAATTCAAAAACATTACGCAACGATTTAGAAGCTTTCTCTAAAACAACTTATGGTGATGATTTAATTTTAGATTATTCAAATTCTAATGTGTTTTTTAAGAAAGATATAATTAAATATAAAGGTTTGAATTTAAATGATGTAAAACAAACTTTCAAAGATTATCTTCATACTCAAAAATTTGTAAAAAGAGTTTATACAGAAGATGAAATCTTAGCTTCATCTGGAAGTGATTATTACTTAAAGTTAATAGCAAACGGATTTGATCCAGTTCAAAATGGAGAACTTGTAATCCTTGAAAAACCAGGTTATTTAGAATATTCTTCAACAGGAACAACACACGGAAGTCCTTATGCTTATGATACTCACGTACCTTTATTATTTTACGGTTGGCATATTAAAAAAGGAGAATCATTTGATAGAAAAGAAATCACACAAATTGCTCCAACACTATCTCAATTGTTAAAAATAACTTACCCAAATGGCACAAAAGCTGAGTTGTTGCAAGAAATTTTGATTAATAAATAAAGAAAAAAACTATAAAAAAAGCACGAATTAAATACTATTAATTCATGCTTTTTTTTTTATTGTATACTTACTTAAAAAGTAACTTCAACCTGATTTCTCAGAATATCTTCAAACGTTTCTCTTTGTCTAATCAAATGTCCTTTTCCATTCAACCATAAAACTTCAGCAGGTTTTACTCTAGAATTGTAGTTAGAAGCCATTGAAAAACAATAAGCACCTGCATTTCTAAAACATAAAATATCACCTTCAGTAATTTCTGAAATTCTTCGGTTATTGGCAAAAGTATCCGTTTCACAAATATAACCAACGATAGAGTAGAAGCGTTCCTTTGCTTTTGGATTAGATATGTTTTCAATATGATGTTGTGAACCATATAACATTGGACGAATCAAGTGATTAAAACCAGAATCAATTCCAGCAAAAACAGTTGAAGTTGTTTGTTTTACGACATTTACTTTTGCCAAAAAGAAACCAGCTTCACTCACTAAAAATTTTCCTGGTTCGAAGGCTAATGTCAATTCACGACCATATTCCTTTTCGAAAGCTAAAAATCTTTTAGTTAATTTTTTTCCGAATTCTTCTACATCAGTTTCAATATCATCTTTTTTATAAGGCACTTTAAAACCACTTCCAAAATCAATAAAATCTAATTCTTTGAAATGTTTTGCTGTGTCAAATAATATTTCAGCAGCATATAAAAATACACCAACATCTAAAATATCAGAACCTGTATGCATGTGAATTCCGTTGATATGCATTTTTGTGTTTTCAACAATTCGCAACAAATGAGGCAATTGGTGAATCGATATTCCGAATTTACTATCAATATGTCCCACAGAAATATTAGCATTTCCACCAGCCATTACCTGTGGATTTATACGAATACAAACAGGGGTTTTAGGATGTTTTGTACCAAATTGTTCTAAAATAGAAAGATTGTCAATATTAATCTGAACGCCTAAAGCAGCAACATTTTCAATTTCTTCCATCGAAACTCCATTTGGAGTATAAATAATCTGAGACGGTTCAAAACCGGCATGTAAACCTAATTGTACTTCTTGAATAGAAACAGTATCTAAACATGAACCTAAACTCTTTAAATATTTAAGTATAGAAAGATTTGATAAAGCTTTAACAGCATAATGAACTCTAAAGCGTTCTACTTTATTAAATGCAATAGTTAATCGTTTGTATTGTGCTTCAATTTTTTCTGCATCATAAACATACAGTGGACTGCCAAACTCTTCTGCTAACTGAACTAAATCTTTTGTTTTCATTTTTTAATATTAGGATTACAAAAATATAGTATAATTCTTGAATTTTATTAATATTGTAAAATAATAACAAAATATAACAAATTGTTTTATTTATAACAATTTTAATATTAATTCATATAAAGTTTAAATATTTTAAGAGATAAAATACTCCAAATAAAAAAAACCAAATCATTAGTCAGTTACAGAATAGTTTTCTATTTTTGTATCACTTTTTTAAAATAGTATAATCGATATATAAATTATGAATTTACACGAATACCAAGGTAAAGAAATATTAGCAAGTTATGGTGTACGTATCCAAAGAGGTTATGTGGCTAACAATGCAGAAGAAGCAGTTGCTAAAGCAAAAATTTTGACTGAAGAAACTGGAACAGGATGGCACGTAATTAAAGCTCAAGTTCACGCTGGTGGAAGAGGAAAAGGTGGTGGAGTTAAGTTAGCAAAAAACCTTGATCAAGTTGCAGAAATTGCAGGACAAATTATAGGGATGGATTTAGTAACACCTCAAACTTCTGCTGCTGGTAAAAGAGTGCACATGGTTTTAGTTGCTGAAGATGTTTATTATCCTGGTGAATCTGAAACTTCTGAATTTTATATGTCAGTACTTTTAAACAGAGGAACTGGAAGAAATATGATTATGTATTCGACTGAAGGTGGAATGGATATTGAAGAAGTTGCAGAACACACACCTCATTTAATTTTTACAGAAGAAATTGATCCTGCTGTAGGTTTACAAGCTTTTCAAACAAGAAGAATTGCTTTTAATTTAGGATTGAGTGGAAATGCATTCAAAGAAATGACAAAATTTGTTGCTTCATTATACAATGCTTACATTGGTTCTGATGCGTCTATGTTTGAAATCAATCCAGTATTGAAAACTTCAGATGATAAAATCATGGCTGTTGATGCTAAAGTTAATATTGACGATAACGCATTATACAGACAAAAGGATATTGAAGCAATGCGCGACATTAGAGAAGAAAACGCAATTGAAGTTGAAGCAAAAGAAGTTGGGTTAAACTATGTTGATCTTGACGGAACTGTTGGGTGTATGGTAAACGGAGCTGGATTAGCAATGGCTACTATGGATTTAATTAAATATGCAGGTTTCGAACCAGCAAACTTTTTAGATGTTGGTGGAACTGCAGATGCAAAACGTGTTGAAGCAGCTTTTAGACTTATCTTAAGAGATGACAACGTAAAAGCAATTTTAATCAATATTTTTGGTGGAATTGTTCGTTGCGATAGAGTAGCACAAGGAGTTGTTGATGCTTACAAAAACATGGGTGACGCTATTAAAGTGCCAATCATTGTAAGATTACAAGGTACAAACGCAGAAATTGCTAAAGAATTAATCGATAATTCTGGAATGCCAATTTTATCGGCTGTACAATTCCAAGAAGCAGCTGACCAAGTTAAAGCAGCGCTTTCTTAATTAGAAATAAAAGTTTTATATATATGAAATCCCAAGTTTAGGCTTGGGATTTTTTTTAAGATAAACTTTGTGATATTTTGCAATTGTTGTGGATTAAATAAGTATAACCAATAATCTCCGACCAAAAGATATAAAGTAAACTTTTAATTAAACCCCAAAAATTGTAATAACTAAAACTTTTGTTGGCGGAATTAATTTAATTTTTAATTATTTTTTTGGTTATAATCTCATTCTTTTCAGTTGTAATTTTAATTAAATAAGTTCCTTTTTCTAAAATGTTTGATAAATCTATATTTGAACTTGTATTTTCATATTGAAATGGAGGTTCAATAACTTTTCTACCAATTAAATCATAAATAGTTATATTTTTTAAAGGAGTTGTGTTTTTAAAAATTATTTTGTCATTAAATGGATTTGGAAAAATTGAATTATTGTCGTTAAGAACAATAGAATTTAGATTTAAAGTTCCTGGGGTAATTCTTATGGCAGAAAATCCAGGTGTACTAAAAAAGTTATATACAAAGCCTGCAATTAAGAATTTTCCACTAGGTTCTTTTATAAAAACATAGGATCTACTGTCGCCAATTGTTGGAGCTGGTTGAGTATATGAGAATTCATAAGAATAAGTGCCATTTATATGAAAAGTAGAATCAGTTGTTCCATCTAGATTTTTTTTTCTTAATTCAAAAGTATTATCACAAGCATAATAATTGTTTCCACAACAAGTATAACAATAAGATGTCATAAATGCTCCATCATTGTCAACTTTAGTATATATAAATTGATTCTGACCAATTGAAGATATTATTTGATCATTAATTAAATCATATATTAATAGTTTATTATCGTTGTCACCTAACATGGCGCCTCCTTGATTCATATTTATATATAATTTATTATTCAATAATTGAACACTATTAATTGTATTATAATAAATGCCAAAACTTTCAAGTGGTATAACTTTGAAACCATTGGTTCCAAAACTAGTATCTAAGTTTCCATTTATATCTACTTGAGATATCATTATTCGCCTTCTATTAGAAGCTCCGTCAAATTCTGTAGTAGTCCCTAAAAGCATATATGTATTATTATAGAAAATTATAGATGCACCACTTGTATATAAGTTGAGATTAATTTCTTTAAATCCATTTGTATCAAAGGAAGTATTTAAGGTACCATTACTATTAATCTTGAAAAGAACTAATCTACTAGAGTTAGTAATATTTTGATTATATTTTGTTCCAATGCAATAAAGATTTCCTGAAGGTTCTATTAAAAAGCTAGTGATACTATCTGTAGGTTCAAAATCTAATTTAAGTATTCCATTTGCACCAAAATTGGTGTCATAATTTCCAGTTTCATCTACTTTACTGATGTAGATATCGATATTGTTAGTTGTATTATTTTTTACCGAACCATATAGATAAAAGTAGTTGTTATAAAATGTAAAATCTGAAATATTTAGTGTTTCATTTGTTTGTTGTAATGTTTTATATCCGTTAACACCAAAAGCTGAGACAATTTGTCCACTGTAATCCACTTTAGCAATAGTAGTATTTGAAATAAAGTAGTAGTTATTATTCACAAGTAATCCATTTTTAACATGATATAAACCATTGTTATACTGCATGGTACCTGAATTTCCAAATGAACTATCTAAAACATAAGTTTGAGAATGCAAATTCAAACCAAATAAAAAGAACATTAAAATTATAGTTGTTTTCATATTTTTTTTTAGATTTTTGTACCACTATTTCTAGCAACATATAAATTTACAAATTTAAAATAATAAGCAGTCAATATATTTAGTCTTTTATTTTCAATTGTAAATATATAAAAATAATTTCCTCAATTCATTCCCTAAAACAATTTTGTATATTGATTTATATAATTTTATCTTCGCATCCGCGTTATAAACGTTGACACAACATTTGCTATGTTAAAGAATTGCCTAATTATATGTTTCATTTTCCTTTCGACCGTTTCTTTCGGTCAAATAGGAGGTAAATATGTATATCAATTTCTTAATTTAGCTCAATCTCCAAGACAAGCTGCTTTAGGTGGAAAAACCGTTACAGTAGTT
>NZ_CAXBFR010000135.1:0-7294 GCF_963975005.1 uncultured Flavobacterium sp. | reverse complement strand
GCTTCATCAATCAAGTCAATTGCTTTATCTGGAAGAAAACGATTGGTGATGTATCGTTGTGATAATTCAACAGCTGCAATAATTGCATCATCTTGAATTCGGACTTTATGATGCGTTTCGTATTTTTCTTTAATTCCACGTAAAATAGAAATAGCACTTTCTGTATCAGGTTCGTCCACAATTATTTTTTGGAAACGTCTTTCTAAGGCTTTGTCTTTTTCAAAATATTTTTGATATTCATCTAAAGTCGTTGCACCAATCGCACGAAGTTCTCCACGAGCTAAAGCAGGTTTTAGAATATTAGCTGCATCCATGGCACCTTCACCACCACCAGCACCTACTAAAGTGTGGATTTCATCAATAAATAAGACAATATCACCTTCAGCAGAAGTTACTTCTTTTACAACAGCTTTTAAACGTTCTTCAAATTCTCCTTTGAATTTTGCACCAGCAATTAAAGCACCCATATCTAAAGAGAAAACGATTTTGTCTTTTAGATTTTCAGGTACATCACCATCTACAATTCTGTGCGCTAAACCTTCTGCAATAGCTGTTTTACCAACACCAGGTTCACCCACTAACATTGGGTTGTTTTTAGTTCTTCTTGTTAAGATTTGTAATACTCTACGAATTTCTTCATCACGACCAATTACTGGATCTAGTTTTCCGTTTTTGGCTAATTCGTTTAAGTTTTTTGCATATTTGTTTAAGGCATTATACGTTTCTTCAGCAGAAGCTGAGGTAACTCGTTCTCCTTTTCTTAATTCGGCAATAGCACTTTCTAACCCTTTTTCAGTCACACCTTGGTCTTTTAAAATTTGGGCAACTTTACTTTTTGATTTGAAAATAGCTAATATTAAATGTTCGATGGAAACATATTCATCTTTCATTTTTTTAGCAATAGCAATGGCTTCGTTTAGCATATACGATGCATCACGAGACAATTGAATTTCGCCACCTGTTACTTTTGGAAAACTCTGTAATGTACTATCTAATACTTTTTTGAAAAGGTCAACATTTACATTTAGTTTTTTTAAAATAAATGGTGTAACATTTTCATCAACTTCTAATAAACCTTTAAAAATGTGTTCATTTTCTATTTGTTGATGGCCTAGACTCTGTGCAATTTGCTGAGCTTGTTGCAAAGCTTCTTGCGATTTAATGGTTAAATTATTTAAGTTCATATATTTTTAATTTTATTAATCTGTTAGCTTACTTACAAATGAATAAACTAATTTGTTTTATATTTGCAATGTACAATTCAATAAATGTACCTTAACAAAGGTAGCGACAAAATGACTGATTTTAACTGATAATTATCATGTTGAACGGTCAAAATGTCTTAAATAACGACAAAAATGGGATTTTTAGATAAAATATTCGGAGGAAACGCTCCAGAAGAAAAGAATGAAAAAAAAGTAGAAGCTAAGTTTTATATTTTAGATGATGTAAAATTATTAGATCAAGTGGATGTAATTTCACAAACAAAACCGGTGGTAATTTTTAAACACAGTACGCGTTGTAGTATTAGTCGTTTTGCTTTAAAACGTTTTGAAGCTGAATTTAATTACGATGAAGATAAAATTGATTGGTATTTATTGGATTTGTTAAATCATAGAGATATTTCTAATGAAATGGCTCATCGTTATAATGTGCAACATCAATCTCCACAGATTATTGTGGTTAGAAATGGTAAAGCTATTTATCATGATTCACATGATGGTATTGACGCTAATGATTTGAAGCAGTTTATATAAAATGTTTTTTAAATTTTAATAATGAAAAATCATTTTCTTCTATTTTTAGTACTACTATTTTTTTTAAGTTGTAGTTCTACTAAAAAACAATCCTTTTTAGTTGGTACTTATACAGAAAATAATTCACAAGGAATTAATTATATTGATTTTGATGTTAAAACAAATAAAATTTCTGTAAATGCTGTTATTTATGATGTTAAAAACCCTTCGTTTGTAATATCCAATAAGGCGAAAACCGTTGTTATCGCAGTAGAAGAATTCCCAAGTAAAAGTGGAGGAAAGGTTACTTCTTTTGCATTTGATGCTACTACTAAAAATTTTCAGAAGATTAATTCTGTAGATACTTTTGGAGATGATCCTTGCTATGTTTCTTTAAGTCCAAATGAAAAATTTATAGTTGTTGGGAATTATTCAAGTGGGAATTATACTGTTTTTCCAATGGATGAAAATGGCAAAATAGGAGAGAAGGTTCTGTTAATTCAACATGAGGGGAAAAGTGTAAATAGAGATAGACAAAGAGGACCTCACGTTCATTCTGTGGTTTTTCATCCTACAGAAAATAAATTATTTTTTACTGATTTAGGAAATGATACGGTTGAAATAGTTCCTTTTAATCAAAATAACACTTCTTTAGTTGAAACTGAAAACGCTTTTGCTTATCACACAATTCCCGGTAAAGGACCAAGACATATAGTTTTTGATAAAACAGGAAATTATATGTTCATTACATTTGAGTTGACTAATGAAGTTGGAATTGCAAAATATGAAAACAATAAATTGGAGCTTTTACAAACTATACTATTGACTGATATTCCAACCTTAAATGGTTCTGCAGCTGAAGTTCGATTAAGTGAAGATGGAAATTTTCTATATGCTTCAGTAAGGGGGATGGATAATGTTTTAGTGGTTTTGCAAAAACAAAAAGAAGGAAGTTGGAAGGAAATTCAAACGGTTTCAACAGGTTTAGTTCCAAGAAATTTTATTTTGACAAATAATGATCAAAAGATATTGGTTGCTAATCAAGATTCCAATTCTATTTGGATTTTTGATAGAGATACAAAAACAGGTTTATTGACTAAAACTCAAGAAGAATTTTCAATCCATAAACCGGTTTATTTTTGGTCTTTTTAGAGCTATTATTTCCTAAATCTATTTCGATTAATAATCTCTTTTAATTTAGCTTTTAAGTCTTCACCAGAATCAAAAACCATTTGTTCATTGCTTGGAAATTGAACAGCTCTTTGGTCAAAGAAGTGATAATAATCACTTTCACAAGCCCGTTTATCTCCATTAAAAGTCGAATAAATGTTTTCAAAAACAAATTCGCTTGCTAAAGGGAAAGTTTCAATAGTTTGATTGTTTCTATAATCTACATAATCGACTTTTGCAGTTACTTGTACTGATTTGAATTGTCTAAATTCGTAAATATTGACTTTAACAGTTTTAAAATTATCTACTTTTATGGGATTGCCTAAACTGTCTTTCACTACGTTTCCGTTATTATCTAAAAGTGTTTTTGTTCCATCTTTAATTTGTTTTTCCTTGATAAATTCTTTCTCTTTAATTTGTTCTGGAGAAATATTTATTTGACGAAAGTTTACTAACATGCCAAAATCATATGTAATATCTTTTTGTTTGTTGTTGTGATAAACAGTCCATTTATCATTCAAACCATAAGTTCCAAAATTCAATAAATCATCTTGTAAACGAACAGGAATTATCATATTTGTTTCATTTTTTGTGTAAACGTGAACAAAGTCAGTTCCTTTAAATTGAGCTTCATCTATTTTTTTGCGAACATCTTTAAAGTTAGGATTCAACTTGTCTAAATATATTAAATCATCATAAGCTTGACGAAAATCTAATTTGTTTTTAGATTCTAATAATTTAATCGAATTAGCATAGAGATAACTAGACAAACCGTTTTTACTTGAAATTATATCATCTGAATAATCCGTTTTATTAAAAGTTGCATTTCTTCCTTCTTTGATTAATTTTAAAGGTAATATTTGGTTGACTCTATCTTGTCTAGCTTGTAAACCTAAATATAGATTATATACTTTTTCAAAATTTGACGCACTTGCTTCTTTAACTAGTCTGTCAATTTGAGTCAAATCGCGATCATTTGCCTTTGCATACACTTCTTGTAACAAATAGACATAGTCTTGTTTTCCTTTAGCGTCTTTGTTTTTACTTAATTTAGATATGGCTTTATTGATAGCGCCATCATAATTTCCGTTGCTAATTAATTTTTCTATATTTCCTGTTCCACAAGCCAGTAGTAAGAAAGTTAATGCTAGTAAAGTAATTTTTTTCATAAATAAAGGTTTTAGCAAATATATTATATTTTGTGAAGATTTTAGATGTATCCAAAAAAAATGCCATTCTTTTAAGAATAGCACTTTAATTAAATTAATTTGTTTTTATTTTATTTCAAAAGCTGGTAATATTTTTCCAACACATTCCCCAAAACCGATTCTTACTTCCTTATTTTGGCAGTAACCTCTCATAATTACGGTATCATTATCATTGATAAATTTACGTTCAGAACCATCATTTAGCTTAATTGGATTTTTTCCGCCCCAAGATAATTCTAACATAGAACCATAACTATCAGGTGTTGGTCCAGAAATTGTTCCAGAACCCATCATATCACCTGAATTTACTCTACAACCATTCACCGTATGATGTGCTAATTGTTGAGCCATTGTCCAATACATATATTTAAAGTTAGATTTACTGATTACAGTTTCAGAACTATTTTCAGGTTGTAAAGAAACTTCAAGATTTATATCAAATGTATGTTTGTCTTTTTGTTGAAGATATTTCATTGGAGCTGGAGATTGCTCACAACTTTCAGTTTTAAAGGGTTCTAAAGCATCCATAGTGACAATCCAAGGAGAAATTGTTGAAGCAAAGTTTTTAGCTAGGAAAGGACCTAATGGTACATATTCCCATTTTTGAATATCTCTTGCACTCCAATCATTAAATAAAACCATACCGAAGATATAGTCTTCAGCTTCATCAATTGGAACAGGTTCTCCTAAAACATTTGCATCTGTAGTAATAAAAGCCATTTCTAACTCAAAATCTACTAATTTTGAAGGCCCAAAAACAGGTTCAGTGGCATCAGCAGGCATTGTTTGACCATTTGGTCTTCTTATTTTTTTTCCACTGGGTACAATTGTAGAGCTTCTTCCATGATATCCTACTGGAATGTGTAACCAGTTTGGTAATAAAGCATTTTCTGGATCTCGAAACATTTTGCCAACGTTAGTTGCATGCTCTTTTGAACTATAGAAATCAGTATAATCACCAATTTGAACAGGTAATTGCATTTCTATATCATCCATTTTAAAAATGACAACATCTCTTTGTTTTTTATTGTCTCTTAACGAAGAATTATTTTCGTCAAAAATTTCAGCCAATCTGTTCCTAACAAGTCTCCATGTTTTTTTCCCGTCTGAAATAAAATCATTCAGCGTGTCTTGCATAAACATATCGTCAGTTAAGTCAATACCATTAAAATAACCTAATTGTTGAAGAGCGCCCATATCAATGGCACAATCTCCAATTCTTGTTCCTATGGTAATTACATCTTCTTTTGTAATAAAAACTCCAAAAGGAATATTTTGAATAGGGAAGTCACTATTTTTAGGAACTTCTATCCAAGATTTTCTATTTGGGTCGTTTGCATTATTTGGCATAAGTATATTGTTGATTTGTTGTTGAAAAATTATTAACCAAATATAAACTTTACTATTAATTTAACAAACGAATTTTGTAATTTTGAAGAAACTTTAACGAAAATTCGACCCAATGCAACGCGACGAACAAATTTTTGATCTTATTCTAGAAGAACAAGACAGACAAATACACGGAATTGAATTAATTGCTTCAGAAAATTTTGTCAGTGACCAAGTTATGGAAGCTGCTGGTTCTGTACTTACTAATAAATATGCCGAAGGTTATCCTGGAAAGCGTTATTATGGTGGCTGTGAAGTAGTAGATATAGTTGAACAAATTGCTATCGATAGAGCTAAAGCTTTATTTGGAGCTGAATATGCAAATGTGCAACCTCATTCTGGTTCACAGGCAAATACAGCTGTGTTTTTTGCTTGTTTAAAGCCAGGAGATAAAATCTTAGGTTTTGATTTATCTCACGGAGGACATTTAACACACGGTTCACCAGTTAATTTTTCAGGGAGATTATATGACCCTGTTTTTTATGGAGTGGATAAAGAAACGGGTGTTTTAAACTATGATAAAATACAAGAAATAGCTACAAAAGAACAACCGAAAATGATTATTGCTGGGGCTTCTGCCTATTCTAGAGACATGGATTTTGCTAGATTTAGAGCAATTGCTGATTCAGTTGGCGCTTTGTTATTGGCTGATATTTCTCATCCAGCAGGATTAATTGCCAAAGGATTATTAAATGATCCTGTTCCTCATTGTCATATAATTACAACAACTACTCACAAAACATTACGTGGACCAAGAGGTGGAATGATTATGATGGGTAAAGATTTTGAAAACCCATGGGGGTTAAAAACTCCAAAAGGAGAAACAAGAATGATGAGTCACATTTTAGATATGGCTGTTTTTCCTGGAAATCAAGGTGGACCATTAATGCATATTATTGCTGCTAAAGCAGTTGCTTTTGGAGAAGCTTTAACAGATGAGTTCTTTAGATATACTATGCAAGTGCAAAAGAATGCTAAAGCAATGGCAGAGGCATTTGTTAAAAGAGATTATGATATTATTTCGGGTGGAACAGATAACCACATGATGTTAATCGATTTAAGAAATAAAAATATTACAGGAAAAGAAGCAGAAAATGCATTAGTAAAAGCTGAAATTACGGTAAACAAAAATATGGTTCCGTTTGATGATAAATCACCATTTGTAACTTCAGGTATTCGTGTTGGAACACCAGCAATTACTACACGTGGTATGGTTGAAAGTGATATGGAGACGATTGTTGCTTTAATTGATAAAGTATTAACAAATCATACAGATGAAGATATTATTGAGCAAGTTGCAGATGAAGTAAACCAATTAATGGGAGAAAGAGCAATGTTTGTTTTTTAGTATTTTAAACTACAAAATAAAAGTCACTTTAGTTTTTTAATGAATTAAAGGGGCTTTTTTTTGCACAAGTCTTAAATATCTATTAATAAAACGATTTTAACAGTTGAATCTTTTTTCAATTAATTATCTTTGCAGACGAATAAAAAATATCTTTTTTACTGAATACTTCTCGTTATGAACAAATCTATATTTTCAATACTTTTTTCTACTCGTTTAATGGCTTTTTTATTTATTGCTTTTGCCGCTTCAATGGCAGCTGGAACATTTATAGAAGATGCATACAACACGGATGTTGCTAGAAAAATCATCTATAATTCTTGGTGGTTTTCAACTATAATGGTATTTTTTGTCATTAATTTTATTGGAAACATTAAGCGTTATCAATTATATAAAAAGGAAAAATGGGCAACATTGACGCTTCATTTATCTTTTATTTTAATTTT
>NZ_CAXBFR010000134.1:0-7365 GCF_963975005.1 uncultured Flavobacterium sp. | reverse complement strand
ATTTATTTGTCGCAAGAAATCATTCTATCATTACCATAAACGTCTTTGATTAATTGAATGTTTTTGAAATTCAACTTTTTAAGTAATTCAACCATTTCTTTGCCTAAATACTGATTGATTTCAAAATATAATTTTCCGTTTTCAGAAAGATTTTTTTGTGCTAATTGAGCAATTTTTCTATAGAATAATAAGGCATCAGTATCCTCTACGAATAACGCTAAATGAGGTTCGTATTCCAATACATTTTTCTTGATTTCCTCTTTTTCTAAATTTCGAACATAAGGTGGATTTGAAACTATTATGTCAAAATTAGTTGTGAGTTGTGAGTTGTGAGTTTTGAGTTGCTCTAAGTCTTCAACTTCAAGAATACTTTTATTTATGAAATTTATTTCAACTTTATTTATTTCAGAATTTTGTTTTGCGATATCTAAAGCCTTTTCAGACACATCTAAAGCATAAACTTTTGCATTATGCCAATTCTTAGCTAAACTAATTGCAATACAACCTGAACCCGTTCCAATATCTAATATTTTGGGATTTGGAATTTCTATTTTGGAATTTTCACTTAGGATTAAATCCACTAATTCTTCGGTTTCTTGTCTTGGAATTAAGGTGTTCTCATTTACTAAAAATCGCAATCCATAAAACTCAGTTTCGCCTAATATATATTGGATTGGTTTTTCTTGTTTTAATTCACTTAAAATGGAATTCCATTTTTCTAATTCATTTTCATTTATTGAAAAATTGGGTTCTAAAGCTAAATCAATTCGTTTTTTTTGATGTAGGAATTCACTAATGATATAAAAGAAGCTTTCTATTTCTTCTAAATCATAAATAGAAATCAATTCTTCAGTAAAATTTATTTTATATTCTTTTAAAATCATTCAGATTTATTTTTTTTAAGATTTTTAATCCCATTTTATATTGTACTTTTTTGTAATAAGTTCCAAAATGTCTTTATCTAATTGCCAAGGAGCCAAACCTACAGCCATTCTTCTTTTATCTAAATTTTCAAAGTCATTTATTCTTTCACTTGTAGTACCGCTGTAAATTCCATAATCAAACATCCCTGTGCTTCTTAAGTTACTGTCAATTAGGCTTCCATAAATTTCAGCTGGTGCTCTACCTCTTTTTATTAAATCTAAAAAGATTGGTTTCCAATATTCAGCTCTTTCTCTATTGATATGAAAAACAAAAGTGGTGGCGTGGAAAAATTGATCATCAATTGAAGAATTTCCAAATTGAGGAAACATTTCATCAGGAAAACAATCACAATCTGCAACTATTCTCTTTAACTTCAAGTAATTAATACTGTCAACTCTTTTTAATCCTTCATAATCACGATTAATTCTGACACTTTGGTCTTCCTCTTTCATTTTTAAAATTTCATTTCTTAAATCTAAATCAACTCGTTTTGCATAAGCCTCATAATATTTTTTAGAATTTCGCTTTAATTTTTTCCATGATTTTAAATTTCTAATATTTGTATTAATAGAATCAATTGTAGAATTTTCAAACCTAAAACCATAATCTCTAACTGAAATTTCTAAGTAATGAACTGCTTCTTCTAACTTGTTTAAACGTGCTGCACATTCTGTTAAAATTGAAGGCTCGTTAATTTCTCCTTGTTTCAATAAAGGACAATTACTTTCCGCTTTTTTCAATAAATCATAGGCATTTTGATAATTATCTTTCAAATATTCATATTGTGCTTCATACACAAACTGATAATAATTGTTTATGTAATCATACTCTTCATTAATCTTCTTTTTTTGAGAAAATCCAACAAATGAAACCAACAAAATCAATAAAAAATTATTTTTCATAAAATTAAATTTTAATACTTAATACTCAAATCTTAATACTACAACTCCTTCATCATCCAAACGGGACAACTTGTATGACCAGTACAACCTAAAGGTTCCTCTAAATAATGAAATCCAACTTTTTGATATAACTTCTGGGCATCTTTCATCATTTCTAAGGTTTCCAGATAACATTTTTCAAAACCAGCTTCTTTAGCAAAATCTAAACACTTTAGAATCATTTTTTCTCCCATTCCAATTCCTCTGGCTTTTGGAGCGAAATACATTTTTTGCAATTCACATATTTCTTTTGGTCCATTTTCTAAAGGAGCGATTCCGCTACCACCAATTATTTCTCCTCCATGTTCAATTACAAAATAGACAGTGTTCGCTTTATTATATACTTCGTATAAAGTATCTAAAATTGGATCTTCATAAGCTGTACCGGTTCTTGGAGCTTCTAATTCTATAAAAACAGCTCTAATTACCTTAGCAATTTGAGCATTATCTTCTTTTTTAATTTTTCTAATCTGCATAAAAATATATTCTAAAACAAAAGTACTATTTTTGTCCTGTGAAAATACATGAAAAATACATAAATCGTTGCATCGAATTAGCCAAAAATGGTTTAGGCACAACTTATCCAAATCCTTTGGTGGGAAGTGTTATTGTTTATAACGATAAAATTATTGGTGAAGGCTGGCACAAAAAAGCTGGTGAACCTCATGCTGAAGTCAATGCCATAAACTCTGTTAAAGATAAAACATTACTTTCAAAAGCGACTATTTACGTTAGTTTAGAACCTTGTAGTCATTTTGGAAAAACACCTCCTTGTTCAGATTTAATAATTTTTCATAAAATTCCAAATGTGGTTATTGGAACTGTTGATCCCAACGAGAAAGTTGCAGGAAAAGGAATAAAAAAATTGATAGAAGCTGGTGCAAATGTCACTATTGGTATTCTAGAAAAAGAATGTCATGAGTTAAACAAAAGGTTCTTCACTTTTCATACTAAAAAAAGACCTTACATTATATTGAAATGGGCAGAAACTGCTGATGGATTTATTGCTCCTATTGCTAAAGATGAACAAAAACCTATTTGGATTACCAATAAACACTCAAGGCAATTAGTCCACAAATGGAGAACAGAAGAACAAGCCATTTTAGTAGGTACGAAAACAGTTTTAGATGATAATCCAAGTTTGAATGCCAGAGATTATTCGGGCAATAATCCTATTCGAATTGTTCTTGATAAATCAGGAAAAATTAATTCTAAATTCCATGTAAAGGATAACGCTATTAAAACAATAATTTTAACTGAAAATGAGGATTTTCAAACAGTTGAAAATTGTATTTATGAGAAATGTACTTTTGATGAAAATCTAATTGAAACCATTTTAGCTATTTTAGCAAAACATCAAATTCAATCGGTAATTATTGAAGGTGGAAGCAAAACCATTCAGAGTTTCATCAATAAAGAGTTATGGGACGAAGCTCGAGTTTTTAAAGGGAAAACTATTTTTAAAAAAGGCGTAAAAGCTCCGACAATTAATCATTCTATAAAAAGGCAAACCCAAATTTTGACTGACGAATTAATATATATTGTAAATGATTAATTTAGTATTAGCTATTCTATTTTCAAGCTTACTTTATATTGTATTTAAGTTTTATTCAAAATTTAACATTAATACTTTTCAAGCGATTGTATTTAATTATGTTGCTGCTTTTTTGGTTGGAATAGTGTTGTCTGAAGAAACATTAGATTTTCAATCAATTCTCAGTAAGTCTTGGTTGTTTGGAAGTTTCATATTAGGTGGATTGTTCATTTTAGTATTTAACATCTTAGGAAAAACATCTCAAGAAAACGGAGTTTCAGTAGCTTCAGTTTCAAGCAAAATGTCTATGATAATTCCTATTTTGTTTGGTATCTTCTTTTTTAAGGAATCCATCACTTTAGAAAAAATAATTGGAATTGGAATTGCATTGATTGCCGTTTATTTCACCTCAAAAAAAGAAGCTGGCAAAGTTGAAGTAAAGAATTTTATTTTTCCCATTTTACTTTTTTTTGGAGCTGGAATTGTTGACACAAGTATGAATTATCTTCAACACACACATTTAAAAGATAGTGAAATTGCCTTGTTTTCGGCGACTACATTTTTATCCGCTTTCTTTTTTGGAATTCTTATTTCTATCTTTAAAACGGTAAAAGGGAATTTTAAATTTGAAGGAAAGAATATAATTGGTGGTATCTTTTTAGGCGTTCCTAATTATTTTTCGATGTATTTTCTAATCAAAGCACTTCACAATAAAAATCTAGAAAGCGCTACTGTTTTTACTTTAATTAATATTGGTGTAATTTTGCTATCAACAATGTTTGGAATAATTTTATTCAAAGAAAAACTTTTAAAACAAAATTACTTTGGCATTGCATTAGCCATTATTGCAGTAATTTTAGTTACTTTATAGCATGAGCGAAGCATTAAAAGACACCTACAAAACCTTATCACAACCCTCAGAAGAAATATTGTTTAAAGAAAAAAGCAGTAAATTCTTTGGCTATGCTTTTCCTATAAATAATGAAGACGAAGTTAAAGAAGCATTAGACTTATTAAAAAAACAACATAATTCAGCTCGACATTTTTGTTATGCCTATCAATTGGGAACAGAAAGTATCTCATATAGAGTCAACGATGACGGCGAACCTAACAATAGCGCTGGAATGCCTATTTATGGTCAAATTCAATCTTTTAATGTTACAAATGTATTAGTTGTTGTCATTCGTTATTTTGGTGGTGTTAAATTAGGTGTTGGCGGATTAATAAGTGCTTATAAAACTGCTGCACAGATGGCTTTTGAAGTGGCAGATATAATTGAAAAAACAATTGATATAAATTTCATCATTTCTTTTGATTATAAAAACATGAACAAAGTTATGCGAATTATCAAAGAAAAAAACCTCGAAATAGTTTCCCAAAAAATGGAAATGAGTTGCGAAATTGAAATTGCAACCCGAAAAAAAAATGCCGAAAATATATTCGACATTTTTAGTTCAATTTATGAAATTATCATAAAAGAAAAGGAATCATTATAAATCTGATAATTTATCCGCTATATAACTGGGAGGAATTGTTGGTTTACTAGTTTTCATATCTACAAAAACTAACATTGAATAGCCAGTTGTTAACAATTCTTGTTTCTCATTGTAAATCTCATAGTCAAATTCTATCTTAACGGACGTCTGACGTTTGAAGATCGTTTTTACCGTTAAAAGATCATCATAACGAGCTGGTTTTTTATAATTAATTGTTAAAGAAACTACTGGAAGCATAATTCCATTCTCTTCCATCCATTTATAAGAAACTCCCATATTTCTCAACCACTCCACACGCCCCATCTCAAAATATTGGGCATAATTACCGTGATAAACTACTCCCATTTGGTCTGTTTCTGCATACCTTACACGTACAGAAATTTCATGTTCTTTCATATATAAATTATGTTAATTATTTTCATTACATTTGTAAAACAGCTTACGACATTTTTTTTTATAAATCAACCCCCATTTAATTTTTTTTATTAAAAAAATGTTCACATATTTGTTCTCCCGAAAATTGAGACACATATTTGTTGAAATCGACAAAGAAAAATTAATAAAAAACAAACTAATAGAATTGAATTTATGGCTAGAACTGCGCAATCAGTATGGGAAAACTGTTTAGATTTTATCAAAGATAACATTCAAGATCAAGCTTTTAAAACTTGGTTCGAACCTATTAAATCAGTTGAACTAACCGACAACGCATTATACATTCAAGTTCCTAGTAAATTCTTCTACGAATGGTTAGAAGAACATTATGTTAAATTATTAAAAGTAGCTCTTACAAAAGAACTTGGTCCTTCGGCAAAGTTACTATATAAAATTAAAATGGAAAATACTTATGGTAATAATGTTCCTTACACAGAACAATTACCAAGTTCTCAACGTTCAAGTGTTAAACCACAAGAAGTTGATTTTCCTATTGTAAATAAAAATGCTGAATTAAGAAATCCTTTCGTAATTCCTGGGATCAGAAACTTAAAGATTGAATCTCAATTAAATCCAAATTACAGTTTTGACAATTTCCTTGAAGGTGATTCAAATAGATTAGCACGTAGTGCTGGTATGGCTGTAGCTAATAAACCTGGAGGAACTTCATTTAATCCGCTTTTAATTTTTGGTGGTGTTGGATTAGGCAAAACGCATTTAGCTCACGCTATAGGTGTTGAAATCAAAGATAAATATCCTGAAAAAACAGTTTTATACATTTCAGCTGAAATTTTCACCCAACAGTATATAGATTCTGTTAAGAAAAACACAAGAAATGATTTTATTCACTTCTATCAACTAATTGATGTTTTAATTATTGATGATGTTCAATTCTTATCAGGAAAATCAGGAACTCAAGATGTATTCTTCCATATTTTCAATCATTTACACCAAAACGGAAAACAGGTAATCCTTACTTCAGATAAGGCACCAATCGACATGCAAGATATTGAACAACGTTTACTATCTCGTTTCAAATGGGGACTTTCTGCAGAACTACACCAACCAGACTATGAAACTAGAGTTTCTATCTTAAAAAACATCCTATATAGAGATGGTGTAGACATGCCTGATGAAATTATTGAATATGTTGCCAAAAACATAAAATCGAATGTTAGAGAATTAGAAGGAGCAATTATTTCATTAATTGCACAATCTTCTTTTAACAAAAAAGAAATCACTGTTGAACTAGCCAAACAAATTGTCGAAAAATTTGTTAAAAATGTGAAACGAGAAATTTCTATCGACTATATTCAAAAAGTAGTATCAGATTATTTCCAATTAGATTTAGATATTTTACAATCAAAAACTAGAAAAAGACATGTGGTTCAAGCGCGTCAATTAGCTATGTTTTTCGCTAAAAAATACACTAAGAATTCGTTAGCAAATATTGGCTCACAAATCGGAGATAGAGATCATGCCACTGTACTTCATGCTTGTAAAACAGTTGACAACTTAGTTTCTACTGACAAACAATTCAAAAAATTTGTAGAAGATATCAACAAGAAATTATCATTATAAAATGATGGTTAAAGTTGTAATGATTTGCCTTGGAAACATTTGTCGTTCTCCATTGGCAGAAGGAATTTTGAAATCAAAAGTCAAAAAGAATGTTTTTGTTGATAGTGCCGGAACTGCTAATTACCATGTAGGTGAATTGCCAGACAAAAGATCAATTGCTGTAGCGAAAAAGCATGGAATTGACATTACAAATCAACATTGCAAACACTTTACAACAAAACATTTTGAAGAATTTGACTATATTTATGTAATGGATAAATCCAATTATGAAAATGTAATTAAATTAGCTTCTTCGGAAAAAGACAAACAAAAAGTCAAGTTAATTTTAAACGAATTACACCCAAATCAAGACCTCGAAGTTCCTGATCCATACTACGGTGATGAGGATGGTTTTGAAAACGTTTATCAAATGTTAGACAAAGCTTGTGAAATTATTGCAACAAACTTAAAAACT
>NZ_CAXBFR010000133.1:0-7381 GCF_963975005.1 uncultured Flavobacterium sp. | reverse complement strand
TGAATCTTTTAATGAAGGAACCTTATTATATATTGGAATTCAAGAAGGAGAAACTGCTCCAGTAGATAGCGTTTTAGCAATCATTGGACCTGCGGGAACAGATGTTTCAGGAATTGCAGAAAATTTTTCAAATGATTCTGAGACCAAAGAAGATGTAAAAGAAGATAAAAAGGAAACAAAAACCGAGAATTCTGCATCTCATTCTACACCAACAAACAATGCTGGCGGAAGAATTTTCGCTTCGCCATTAGCCAAACAAATAGCAAAGGAAAAGGGTATTGATTTAAATCAAATTAATGGTTCTGGTGAAAACGGAAGAATAGTAAAATCTGATATTGAAAATTATACTCCAAATACAAATACAAATACAAGTTCAGCAGAAGCAACAGTTGCTCAAGCTAAAGAAGCAGTTGCAAATGTTCAGCCATTTGTTCCAGCTGGAGAAAAACTAGTTACTACGAGTGCGAATTCTCAAATGAGAAAGACTATCGCTCGTCGTTTGGGAGAGTCTAAATTTACTGCACCACATTATTATTTAACTATTGAGTTAGATATGGATAATGCGATTGCTTCAAGAACTACTATTAATTCGTTGCCTGATACTAAAGTTTCATTCAATGATTTAATCGTTAAAGCTTGTGCAATGGCTTTGAAAAAACATCCTCAAGTAAATTCACAATGGACAGAAAAAGAAACTATATTAAATCATCATGTTAATATTGGAGTTGCTGTTGCTGTAGAAGACGGTTTATTAGTGCCAGTTTTACCATTCACAGATCAAATGAGTTTGACTCAAATTTCTTCAAGTGTTAAAGACTTAGCAGGAAAAGCTAAAGCTAAAAAATTATCACCTGCAGAAATGGAAGGAAGTACGTTTACAATTTCTAATTTAGGAGCTTACGGTATTATTGAATTTACTTCAATTATAAACCAACCAAACTCAGCAATTTTATCTATTGGAGCAATTGTTGAAAAACCAGTTGTTAAAAACAGTCAAATTGTTGTTGGAAATGTAATGAAAGTAACACTTGCTTGCGACCACAGAACAGTTGATGGTGCAACAGGAGCTTTATTCTTGCAAACTTTAAAAAGTTATTTAGAAAATCCAGTTACAATGTTAGCTTAAACTTCTATTTATATATAATAAGAAAGTCTCGATTTTATCGGGACTTTTTTTATGAAACTAATTCAAATTTTGTTGTCTGACTAACAGTTGAGTAAATTTGAGTAGTGTACTTTTGAATAAATAAATTTTGAGTTATGTATAAAAAAATATTCATTTGGGTTTTACGTTTGGTAGTAGCAATAATTTTATTGCAAACGTTATTTTTTAAATTCACAGCTGCACCAGAAAGTGTTTATATATTTTCAACTTTAGGTATAGAACCTTATGGAAGAATTGGTTCTGGTATAGTTGAATTAATTGCTTCTGTCTTAATTTTAATTCCAAGAACAACTTTATTGGGAGCAATTCTAGGATTAGGAACTATGGCTGGTGCTATTTTATCGCATTTGACCAAATTAGGTATAGAAGTCAACAATGATGGAGGAATATTATTCTTACTGGCAAACATTACTTTTGTTTGTTGTGCAATGCTAATATTTATAAATAAAGAAAAAATTCCAGCGCTATTAAAGTTTTAAATATAAATTGTTGATATATTTTGTAATAAAGAATAACATAAATGTCCGGATTTCCTCCGGATTTTTTTATTTTTACTAAAACTTACATAAAATGAGAAAATTATATTTTTTTGCTTCAGTATTATTAATTGCATGTGGTTCACAAAAGTTAGCTCCAACAACTAATCCAGTTGTAACAGAGTCAACTTCAGGAATAACCAAAGTTGATTTTGCTAAAGAAGAAAACGTTGCTAAAACCTTAAAATTTTTAGCTTCTGACGATAATGAAGGAAGAGATTCAGGAAGTAAAGGAATTGAAAAAGCCAGCGTTTTTCTAGAAAACATGATGAAAGAAAATGGCATCAAACCTTATTTCAAGACTTATAGAGATACACTTTCAAATTTTGATAAACCAGCTTATAACATTGTTGGATATATTGAAGGAAATGATTCAAAGCTTAAAAATGAATTCGTTATTATTGGAGCTCATTATGATCATATCGGTAAAATTGCTGCTGTAAATGGAGATGACATTGCCAATGGAGCAAACGATAACGCATCGGGTTCGACAGCTGTTACAGAAGTAATGAAGTATTTTGCAAAGAATAAAAAGAACAAGAGAAGTTTAATTTTCGTATTCTTTTCAGCTGAAGAAAAAGGATTGCTAGGCTCAAAACATTTAGCTAAAAAATTAAAAGCAGCCAATTTAGATTTATACATCATGTTTAATTTTGAAATGATTGGAGTTCCAATGCAAAACAAAGATTTTATTCTTTACTTAACTGGTTTTGGAAAAACGAATATGGCTTCAAAAATGAATGAATATGCAGGTGAAAAAGTGATCGGATATGTTCCAGCTGAAACTAAATACCAATTATTTAGAGCTTCGGATAATTATCCTTTCTTTACAGAGTTTGACGTTCCTGCTCAAACGGTTTCAACATTTGATTTTGAAAACTTCGATTTTTATCACAAACCAGATGATGAATTTGAATTAATGGATCCAAAACACATGACCAATGTCGTAAATACAATGATTCCAGTTTTGGAGATAATGATGAACAAACCCACAAAAGAAATTACAATAAATGTCAAATAAAAATATAATAATCACAGGAACTTCAAGAGGAATTGGCTACGAAATGGCTTTGCAATTCGCAAATGAAGGTCATAATGTTTTAGCTTTATCGCGAAAAACTCCTAAAATTTTAATCGAACACAAAAACATAACTTGTTTGTCTGTTGATTTATCTTTAGATTCAGCTATTGGAGAAGTAGAAGATTTCATCAAAAACACGTTCAAGAATGTGGATGTTCTAATTCACAATGCAGGAGCTTTATTACATAAACCATTTGAGCAAATTACTTCAAGTGAATTTGAAAACATCTATAAAGTAAATGTTTTTGCTGTAGCGAGCTTAACTAGAATTTGCGTTCCATTTCTTCAAAAAGGAAGTCATGTTGTAACTATAAGTTCAATGGGAGGAATTCAAGGAAGTATGAAATTTGCAGGTTTAGCGGCTTACAGTTCAAGTAAAGGAGCAGTAATTACTTTGTCAGAATTACTTGCAGAAGAATACAAAGAACAAGGCATTAGTTTTAATGTTTTAGCTTTAGGTTCAGTAAATACAGAAATGTTGCAAGAAGCCTTTCCAGGATATGAAGCACCACTTTCTGCTCAGGAAATGGCAAATTATATTCACGATTTTGCTTTAACCGGAAACAAATATTATAACGGAAAAGTTTTGCAAGTCTCTTCAACAACACCTTAAAAAATAAAATTTCAGAAATAGTAAAATCAATTGCCATTCAACTTTAGCCAACAGCTTATTGCAAAATAAATAAATTTGAGTAACGTTTTAGAAAAATACTTGCCTTCTCACGCAGTCGAACCTTGTTTTGAACTTGTAAAAGCCAATCATGTACATTTAAAAATTGTAAATGAGAGGCAAACTCGTCATGGTGATTATCGAAAAGATGCACAAGGTTTCCATCTGATTACAGTAAATTCTAATTTAAATAAGTATAGATTTCTAATCACATTAATTCATGAAATTGCTCATTTGGTAGCTTTTCAAAAATTTGGAAGAAACATAAAACCACATGGAGTAGAGTGGAAGCATACTTTTCAAAGACTTATGGTTCCTTTTATCCGACCAGAAATATTTCCAAATTCTGTTTTGTCTTTAGTAGCTAGTCATTTTAGAAATCCAACGGCAAGTAGCGATACAGATGCTAGATTAGCATATGCTTTAAAACAGTTTGATGAACGAAAGCCAGATATTTATTTTATACATGAAGTGCCAAGTGGTAGTTTATTTAGAATAAAAAATGGTAGAATTTTTCAAAAAATCGGACTTCGTGTAAAGCGATACGAATGCACAGAAATGAGTTCTGGAAAAGCCTATTTATTCAATGCAAATGCTGAAGTTGAGATAATTCCAGGTTAGTTTGTCTGTAGTAAAAGGTTATACAAAGAAACATCATTTCGTTTAATAGAATAACAGATTAATTTGTATATTTAGCTATTATTTTTGTACTTATAATTACAAAGAAAAAAATAAAATGAATAAAAATTATTACGCAATATTAATGGCTGGTGGAGTTGGTTCACGATTTTGGCCCGTGAGTACGGTAGATTTTCCTAAACAATTTCACGATATGTTAGGAACTGGGGATACTTTAATTCAAAAGACATTTTCTAGATTATCAAAAATAATACCAGTTGAAAATATACTTATTTTAACTAATGAGAAATACAATAACCTGGTTTTAGAACAATTACCAATGGTAAAACAAGAGCAAATTTTGTTAGAGCCAGCTATGCGAAATACTGCTCCTTGTATTTTATATGCTTCTTTAAAAATTCAAAAACAAAATCCAGATGCTGTTATGGTTGTTGCGCCAAGTGACCATTGGATTGAAGATGAAAATGAATTTGCAAACAATTTAAAACAATGTTTTGATTTTTGTGCTTCAGAAAATGCATTGATGACATTAGGAATACAACCAACTTTTCCAAATACAGGTTTCGGTTATATCGAATATGATAAAGCAGATTCAAATTCAGTAAAAATAGTAAATCAATTTAGAGAGAAACCAAATTATGAGACTGCAAAAGCATTTTTAGCTAGTGGAAATTTTCTGTGGAATGGTGGAATTTTTATTTGGAGTGCAAAAGCAATAACTGAAGCATTTTCTGAATTTCAACCTGTAATGAATGCTTTATTTTTATCAGGACTTAATGAATTAAACACATCTACAGAAAGAGATTTTATTAATGAAAATTATGCAAAGGCAGAAAATATTTCAATTGACTATGCAATTTTAGAAAAAGCAAAAAATGTATATGTTTTGCCAGCAACTTTCGATTGGAACGATTTAGGAACTTGGGGCTCATTACATGAAAAACTTGACAAAGACGAAAAAAATAATGCTGTCGTTAACGCAACCGTTATACTAGAAAATGCATCTAACAATATAATAAGAGCATCTAATAAAAAAGTAATTGTAATTGACGGATTAAACGATTATATAATTGTTGATAAGGATGATGTTTTATTGATTTATCCAAAAAGTAAAGAACAAGATATTAAGAAGATTGTTTCTAAGCTATAGTTTTTTATTTTTTAAATTTATTTCAGTACAAAATGCTTTTTATGCGGAAAAAGATACTTTTTACTTTGTTTGTTTTCTTGTTGTTTTTAAATACAAATGCTTTAGCTTTAGACTTAAATGTTACAGCAACAAATGAAACATGTACTGGAAATGGTTCTTTATCATTTTTAATAACAAACGAAGTAACTGGAATACCTGTTTTTTATTCTGTTTATTTATTACCAAATACAACGACTCCTATTGTCACAACTTCAGCTAGTTCTCATGGTGGATTAGTTGCTGGGAATTATTTAGTTATAGCTTCACAAACTGTAAATGGTGTTGAAACTAATGTTTCTGAAAATGCAACAATCACAAATAATATTATTCCATTAACGTTTTCAATTACAGGAACAAATGTAACTTGTGCAAACAATGGTACAATTACAGTTAATGCATCAGCAACTGCTGTTTCATATCAATTATTAGCTGGTCCTATAACAACAGTTGTTCAAACAAGTAATATATTTACAGGTTTAGTTACCGGAATTTATAATATAAGAGTTGTAGATAATTGTGGTGATGGAATAGTTCAGGCTTTTACATTACTTTCTTCAGCGTCATCTCTTCAAATTTTCCCACCTAATTTATTACAAGTTTTAAGCTGTAATTCAATAAGTGTTTCTCATACTATATCACAAGGAACATCTTCTCAGATTGCTTATCCCTTAACTGTACAAACGACAATAAACCCTCCATCGGGTTCGCCAATTACTTCGAGTCAAATAATTACTTCAGGAACATCATTTAATTTGATTATTCCTACTTTAAATAATCAATCATATTCTTATAACATATTAATAACTGATGCTTGCGGAAGTATTTATACACTTAATAATAATAACCTAAGTTATACACCAATTGAAATTTCTGATCCAGCTTTAGAAACTTCTTCAACTGCGAGTTGTACATCAGTAAATGTTTTACATACACTTACTTTAATTGCAAACTATCAGTTTTTATATCCAATAACCCTACAGACTACTATTCATCCTCCAACAGCAGCAAATATTATAGTTAATCAAACAATTACTTCAGGAACAACTATAAATTTAAGTATTCCTATGGAGAATAATATGTCATATATGTATGATTTGTTATTAACGGATGCTTGTGGAAATACGTATGTGCTAAATAACAATGTATTAGCAGTCAGTAGTGATTTTGAAGCTAATATTGGTATTGCTGGTTGCAGTGATAATTTTGTAGAGTTTACGCTGTTAAATTTAATACCACCATATAATCTGAATTTTATTTCAACTCCTTCTGGGTTTAATCCTTTAAATTATAATACAAATTATCCAGGACCATATATTGATGATGTTATTTATTTTGGAGGGTTAAATAATTCTTTGCCAGCTGGAAACTATATTGTTGAAGTTACGGATAGTTGTGGAAATACTCTGCAAGAAATTTTTACTATTAATTCTACACAAATAACAATCGTTGAAGATTTGACTACATCTTCTGGATGTGGAGTCAGTACTGGGTCTGTTACATTGTTTTTTAATCCTTTAAAAGAAATTAATTCTGTAACATTAATAGCTGCTCCATCTAATTATTTGAATCCAATTCCTGAAAATGTTTCTCAGTATATTGGTTTGGATAATATTTTTCTTTTGGAAAACTTACCTATTGGAACGTATACTTTTATTTTAACAGATTTATGTGGAAATTCATATTCACATACTGTTACAATAACTGCCATATCTGGAAACATTGGATTAGGTAATAGGCCAGGTTGTGTATTAGGAGAAACATCAATAGTAATAACTGTTCAGAATTCTCAAATAACATTCATTGAAATTTTAGAAGCACCAACTTCATTTGGTTTTGCTTTACCATATGATATTTCAGTAAATATAGCTACTAATGGGTCGCTTTATATGAATTCTTTGCCTGCAGGACAATACAAGTTTAGAATTGTTGACAATTGTGGTTTTGATAGAATTTATGTAAAAACAATAGAAGGCTTAAATAGCGGAAATACGGTTGTTAATGTTGCAGAAAATTGTGGTTCTTTCAATTTAGAATTAGTACACACAAGCAATGGAAATTATATTACATCCTTTTGGTTGCAAAAATATAATGTTCAAAATAA
>NZ_CAXBFR010000132.1:0-7482 GCF_963975005.1 uncultured Flavobacterium sp. | reverse complement strand
CCTTCCAAATAAACCTTTGGGTCTAAAAGTCGCAATTTGGTGTAAAACATTATTTTCGTCAATTCTGAATTCTAACCAAGCTTCACCTGGCAAACGCATTTCAGCAAACAATAACAATCTTTTTTCTTTTTTATCGGCTAATAAAACACGCCAAAAATCTAGAGAATCACCAGAGGCAATTTCATTTAAATGGGTTCGACCTCTTTGTAAACCAACACCACCTACTACTTTATCCATGAAACCTCTAATTTCCCAAAGCCAATTGCCATAATACCAACCTTTTTCACCACCAATAGACCAAATATTTTCTAATACTTTTTCTGGATTTTCAATTTGAATTGATTTCTCATCTTTTAAACAACCATAAGTTGGAACCTGAATGTAACCGCTTAAATCTTCTTTAAATCTACCACTTACCAAGCTGTCTTTCCAACTTGAAACCACTAAATTTTGTTCAATTTTTAAGAAAGCTAATTTGATAGCTTCAACATACGAAATAGGTTGTACGTCTAATATTTCACGCAAACGATTGTCTTTGCAAACGACTTCCATTCGCATGCTATCTACCAGATTTACTGCTAATTTATAGGATGTTGAGGTAACAAAATACAACCAATAAGAAGATAATTTTGGAGTCATAACCGGTATGGTATAGATCCAAAGTTTTATCTTTCTTGTCTTAGCATAGGAAAGCATCATTTGTTTATAAGTAATAATATCTGGTCCACCAATATCAAAGGAATCATCATAGCATTTTTCATTCAGCATGACACCAATCAAATACTGAATCACATCGCGTATAGCAATAGGTTGACATTTTGTTAAAACCCATTTTGGAGTTATCATTAAAGGAAGTTTTTCGCACAAATCCCTAATAATTTCAAAAGAAGAACTTCCAGAGCCAACAATTATGGCTGCTCTTAAAACGGTAGTTTTGAAATTTCCTTCATATAAAATTTCTTCTACGTTTAACCTCGATTGTAAGTGTTTTGAAAGGGTATCTTGGTTGACAATTCCACTAAGATAAACAACTTGCTTTACACCAATTTCATCTAAGTAAGTATTAAAATTTTTAGCGGCTTTAGATTCTAATTCATCAAATTTATCAGTAGAAGAGGACATGGAATGAATCAGGTAAAAAGCAACATCAAACTTAGCTGGAAGATTTTCAAGGGATGGTTCTTCTAGGAAGTCAAGTTCCCAGATGGTTATTTTGGCAAGCGTTGCGGCATCAAGTCCAAGTCTGTTTTTATTTCTTACACAACAGACCACTTCATGGCCATTGTTTAGTAATTCAGGCAAAAGTCTTTTGCCAACATAACCATTTGCACCAGTAAGAAGAATTCGCATTATTTTTAAATTTTCTTAAAGTTAAGAAAAAAAAGAAATAATAGCGTTTGATTTAATAAAATTTGGCAATTGTTTACACACCTCTTACAATGCTCAAAATAGCACTTATGATGTATTGAATTCCAATAGCAATAGTTAAGAAACCTACAATCCTAGAAATAGCTACAATTCCAGATGAACCAAGAATTCTAGATAAGAAATAAGCACTTCTTAAGATTAAATAAATGCTTATTGCTACAGCTAAAATAGCAAAACAAGAACTTACTATTTCATAAGTAGTAATCATTTTGTCCGATTCTTTTAATTGTTGATAAAAAGCAATTAATAAAGACATGGATCCCGGACCAGCAAGCATTGGCATGGCTAAAGGAGTTAAAGCGATATCACTTCTTTCTTGAGCTTCCTCTTCTGCTTTTTTATTAATTCCTTTGTTTTTACTGAATTTACCATTCAACAAGCCAAAACCTGAATTAGTAATAATAATTCCACCAGCAATTTTTAAAGCTGTTATGGTAATTCCGAAAAAAGATAAAACATATTGTCCAACAAAAAAAGCAATCATTAATATAATAAATACATTAATGGCTGTCCATAAAGAAGTCTTTGAAAGTTCTGTTTTGTTGTAACCTTCAGTCAATCCTACAAATATTGGAACAGTTCCAATAGGGTTTAAAACTGAAAATAATGCAGCAAATAAGAGTAAGAATACTTCCATTTATTTTTTTTACAAATGTAGTATAAATAGTTTTATTTCGTTTTATTAAAACATTAATTTATGAATTCGTAAGGTTGTTTCATTTTTTGATTGTCAACTTTATTCATGAATTCCTTTATTTTTTTGACATTTTTTGAAGTATCAATGCTTATGAAATGATGATCAATGTGAAATGTAATCAAATTACCCGGTTTAAAAACGACTAATTTATAAAAAGGAATAACTAAGGCATAAACTTCTAATTGGGATTGAAAACCAATTATAATTCCATTAGGTCTTATCTCCACATTAGCGTGTTTTGTCGCGTTGTTTTTATTTAAAATCAATCCGATTTCCTGACTAGCTTTTGTGATAACTAGTCTAGGTGAACCAACCCCTCTCATTTTTATGTTTTCTAGAAGTCCAAAAGATTTTCCCACTAAATCATTAATGGTTTTCTTGATTTTTTTATCGTTGTGTGAAATGTTTAAAAGCATTTTTATTTAAAATTAATTATAAAATTAAAGTTAAATACAACAGTTAGGAAATATTTATAAATTGTTTATTCGTATTTTTGCGCCATTAAAAAACAAATATGAAAAAGACATTAGTAATTGGAGCTTCAACAAATCCAGAAAGATATAGTTTTAAAGCGATTAATAGTTTAGTAGAACACAACCATACGGTAGTAGCAATTGGTCAAAAAGTTGGCGAAGTAGGTGGCGTAACTATTCAAGCAAAAGCGATACCTGCAACAAAAATACATACCGTTTCTTTGTACCTTAATGCAGTAGCTCAAAGAGATTATTATAATTACATTATTGGTTTAACGCCAAAAAGAGTTTTGTTTAATCCAGGTACAGAAAACCCTGAATTTTATCAATTGCTTAAAGCAAACAGCATTAAATATGAAGAAGCTTGTACCTTAGTTTTACTTTCTACGAATCAATACTAATCCAAGGAAAGTTAAAAATCCATTTACCATTAAGATTTCAAAGCCAAAGGCATAATTAAACCAAACTTCCCCGTAAGCATTTAATAAAAGAGAGATTAGTACAGCTAGTATAGCTACAATAGGTACTAATTTGTCTTTTACATTCCATTTGGTAAATAATCCGAAACTATATAGTCCTAGTAAAGGACCATAAGTGAATCCTGCGAATTTTAATACTTTGTCAATGATGCTTACATCATTAAATCCATATTTGAAAACCATAATGACAAGTATGGAAATCACCACAAATAGCAAGTGAATTTTCTTTCTAACGGCAACTTGTTTTGCAGCGTCATATCTTTTCTCAATATTTAAAATATCAATACTGAATGATGTAGTTAAAGAAGTTAATGCACTGTCTGCAGATGAAAAAGCAGCAGCTATAAGTCCAAGAATAAAACTAAAAGCAACTACAACGCCAAGATAATTGTTAGCTAAAACAGCAAATAATTGGTCTTTGTGCGCGTCAATTCCGTTTTTCAAAGCGTATTCAGTAAATAGCAACCCTAATACTAAGAATAAAAAGTTCACAAATGTTAAGACAATGGTGAACCAAAACATATTCTTTTGGGCATCTTTTAAACTTTTACAAGTTAAATTTTTCTGCATCATATCTTGGTCTAAGCCAGTCATTACAATTGCAATAAAAGCACCAGAGAAAAATTGTTTCCAAAAGTATTTTGGAGAACTCATATCGTCAAAGAAAAAGGTCTTAGAGAAATCACTATCAGCTACATAAGAAGAGATAGAAGAAATGTTCAAGCCTAAATCTTGAGAAACAACGACAATACAAATCACAACCGAAACTAACATAAATAAGGTCTGTAAAGTATCAGTCCAAATAATAGTTTTTATTCCAGATTTATTAGTGTAAACCCAAATTAAGAATATTATAGAGGTAACGGTTATCCAATAAGGAATACCTAGCGGTTCAAAAACGAGAGTTTGCAAAACATCAGCCACTAATAAAAGCCTTAAATTTGACCCAACAGTTCTTGAAACAATAAAAAACCAAGCTCCTGTTTTGTAGGAGTAATTTCCAAAACGTTCTTCTAAATAAGTGTATATAGATGTTAATTGTAATTTATAATACAAGGGAAGAAGTACAGTTGCAATAATAAAATAACCTAAAATATACCCAATTACAATTTGAAAATAAGCAAATTGTGCCGCTTCAACTTTTCCTGGAACTGAAATGAATGTTACACCAGAAAGAGAAGCTCCAATCATTCCAAAGGCTACCAAATACCAAGGCGATTGCCTGTTGGCTTTAAAAAAAGTATCATTGCTTGAATCTGACTTTTTTCCAGTAAAATAAGAAAATAAGATAAGTACAGTAAAATAAGCAAGTACTAAAAGTAAAATGGATAGGGGTTGCATGGGGTTAGTTTTTTGCACAAAAATAATAGAATAAAATTAAGTACAAATTTTTTATTGAAATAACTATATTTGTAACGTATGGAATTATCATCAAAGAAATTAGAAAAGGCCGTAAATGAAATGGCTCAATTACCCGGAATAGGAAAACGAACAGCCTTGCGGTTAGTGCTACATTTACTAAAACAACCCAAAGAACAAACACAGTTTTTAACTGAAGCCTTGCAACACATGCGTCTAGAAATTAAGTTTTGCAACAATTGCAATACCTTGTCGGATAATGATGTTTGTGATATTTGTTTAAATCCAAAAAGAGATAAAACTATAATTTGTGTTGTCGAAGACATTAGAGATGTAATGGCTATAGAGAATACAGGTTTGTACAAAGGATTATATCATGTTTTAGGAGGACGAATTTCACCAATTGATGGAATTGGTCCCTCACAATTGAGTATTTTTCCAATTGTAGAAAAAGTAAAATTAGGAGAAGTAAAAGAGTTGATTTTTGCTTTAAGTTCAACCATGGAAGGAGATACTACAAATTTTTACATTTACAAGCAAATTCAAGAGTACGATATTAATGTTTCTACAATTGCAAGAGGAATAGCTATTGGAGATGAATTAGAATACACAGATGAGGTAACGCTTGGAAGAAGTTTATTACACAGAATTCCATTTGAAGTGTCCATAAAAAACGTTTAACAGTTTAATAGTGTTATATTTATTACCTCTTTTAAAGCTTTTGTTTATATTTGCCAACTAATTTCTATGGAATGAGAATTTTAAATTTTTTTATACTATTTATTGTTGCAACATCATTGTTTTCGTGTATTCCGAATAAAGACCTGATTTATCTTCAAGATTATGGAAATAAACCAGACGGAATCACAATAAATGAATTTGATGCTAAACCTTATAGGGTTCAAGTAAATGATATTTTGAGTATAAACATAAAAGCAATTGATCAAAAATTAGTGGAAATGTTTAATGCCTCCATCCAACAAACACAATCCCAAACGGCTCAAGGGATATATTTCTCTGGATATAATGTAAACCAGCACGGAAATATTAGAATTCCAGTTTTAGGAGAAATGAATGTTTTAGGATTTACCTTAGAAGAAATAAGAGTCGCCGTAGAAAAAAAATTAACGGATGAATATTTTACTACAGAAGCTAGAATTTTTGTTACCGTAAAATTAGCGGGTTTTAATTATACAGTTAATGGTGAAATTGGAAAGCCAGGGACTAATGTATTGTTTCAAGAAAAAGTTACTATTTTAGAAGCCATTGCAAATTCGGGAGATATTAATATTACAGGAAACAGAAAAGAAGTGCAAATATTGAGAAAACAGCCTCATGGTTTTGAAATATATTCATTAGATTTAACAGACGCTACTATTGTAAATTCACCTAATTTTTACATTCAACCTAACGATTATATAATAATAAAGCCCTTAAGGCAAAAATCATGGGGAACAGGAGTGACAGGTATACAAACACTTGGTACAATAATTACGGCTTTGTCTTTAGTTACAACTACAATTTTATTGATTAGAAACTAAATATGTTAGATATAAAAGACTTTAATATTCTAGAAACACAAAACACCTTTGATTTTAAAGGTTTTTTGTCAAAGTTAATACGCTATTGGAAGTGGTTTGTCCTATCTTTAATTTTAGCTTTTACGGTTGCCTACCAAGTAAATATTCGCAAAGAAAAGATTTACGGTATGGAAACCTTAATAGTAGTCAAAGATGAAAACAACCAGCTTTTTTCTTCAAGCACAAGTTTAGTTTTTAATTGGGGAGGAACCTCAGATAAGGTACAAACAGTAATTACTACTTTAAAATCAAGGTCTCATAACGAAATAGTTGTAAGCAATCTTCAATATTATATAAATTACCTTAAACAAGGAGATTACAGCCTACAAGATGCTTATGGCGAAACTCCTTTCAAAGTTAGTATTGATGAAAATAAAGGACAAGTTGCCAATCAATTGATTAAAATAAAGTTTTTAAATCAGAATCAAATTGAACTTTCAACCACATTTGATAATCCCATAGCTAATTTAAACCACTATGCAGACAACACCAAGAGTACAACTAAAGTACCTATTGGTGATTTTAAAAAAACGTTCAGCATAAATGAAAAAATTGAATTGCCTTTTTTAAGTTTTAAATTAACACAAGATTTGATGAATCTTAATAATTTAACACAAGAATATTTTATTAAGTTTTCAGATTTTAATGGAACGGTTGCAGGCTATAGAAATGTGGAAGTAGAAGCCGACATAAAAGGAGGTTCAATAATTAAAATTGCAAAAGCAGGAACAAATAAAGCCAGATTGGTTGATTTTCTTAACGCCACGGTCAATACCTTAAAAAGACGTCAATTAGACAGTAAAAATCAATTTGCAACCAACACAATTAGTTTCATTGACAGCACATTGATTGATGTTGAAAAACAAATGAATGAAGCCGAGGGAGATCTTAAGGATTTTAGAAGAGATAAAAATGTATACATGCTTGAAGGGGGTGGAGAAGCATTAACAACAAAATTATCTGAGTATGATGTGGAAAAAGATATTGTCAATAGAAAAATAGCTTACTATAATTTATTAAAAAATTACCTAGAAAAAAATAACGATTATTCTAAATTACCAGCTCCCTCAGTTGCCGGAATTGAAGATCCAAATATTATAGGCAATGTTTCCAGATTAATTGAACTTTCTGCGGAACGATCAGAGTTAGCCTATTCTGTTAAGAACGATAAGATGTTTGCCGAATTTGATGTTCAGATGGAATCGGTAAAAAAGGTATTGTTAAATAATATTACCAGTTCAAAAAGTGCTTTACAAATAGATTTATCATTGCTTTCAAGAAACATAAATACGGCAGAAAGTACTATTGGTCAATTGCCAGATCAACAACAAGACCTAATAAAATTTACCAGAAAATTTAACCTTAAAGATAATATATATACTACTTTTCTTGAGAAAAGAGCAGAAGCAAATATTATAAAAGCTTCTAATTTATCGGATATTGAGTTTATTGATCCAGCCAAAGAT
>NZ_CAXBFR010000131.1:0-7667 GCF_963975005.1 uncultured Flavobacterium sp. | reverse complement strand
TAAAAATTTAAAAATGAATAAAATATTTTATATACTATTTACATTAATAATTACAACTATAGTATTTGGACAAAAAGTAATTCGCTATGATTTACATGTTCGTGATTCTATTGTGAATTTCTCTGGAAAAGAAAAAAGAGCCATTGCCGTAAACGGTCAAATTCCAATGCCAACTCTGACTTTTACTGAAGGAGATATTGCTGAAATTCATGTGTACAATCATTTGGATGAAGGAACTTCTTTGCATTGGCATGGATTGTACTTGCCTAATAAAGAAGACGGAGTGCCATATTTAACTCAAATGCCAATCGAGCCAGGAACAGAACATGTATATCGTTTTCCAATTATACAATCTGGGACACATTGGTATCATAGTCACTTTGGTTTGCAAGAGCAAATCGGAATGTACGGTTCATTAATTCTAAAGAAAAAATTAGATGATACAGCTTTCAGAAAAGGAATTGATGATATTCCACAAGTTCCTGTTATTTTGAGCGAATGGACTGATTATAAACCCGAAAACGTTCACAGAATGTTACATAATGCTTCTGATTGGTTTGCCATCAAAAAAGGAACAACTCAAAGTTATGCAGAAGCACTAGGAGAAGGTCATTTTAAAACAAAATTAACTAATGAATGGAAACGAATGTTAGCCATGGATGTTAGTGATGTTTATTATGATAAATTTCTAATAAATGGAAAGAATGAAAGTCAACTTTCCCAATTTAAAGCTGGAGATAAAGTTCGATTACGCATTTCAAATGGTGGAGCATCTTCTTATTTTTGGTTAAAATATGCAGGAGGAAAAATGACAGTTGTAGCTAATGATGGAAACGATGTTGAACCTGTTGAAGTTGACCGTTTAATCATTGGAGTTTCAGAAACTTATGATGTAATTGTAACGATTCCAGCAGAGAATACTTCTTATGAATTTTTGGCAACTCCAGAAGATAGAACAAAATCTACTTCAATTTATATTGGTGAAGGAATCAAACAATTGACTACTCCAATGCCAAAATTAAAGTATTTTGAAGGCATGAAAATGATGAACGATATGATGAATATGAATGGAACCATGAATGATATGGGAATGGATATGAGTTTGCAAAAAATGGATATGAACACGGTTATGTATCCTGAAATTTCTGGAAGTGCTATGAAAATGGAGAAAGATGAAAGTCTAAAAGACATTGTGACTTTGAATTATTCGATGCTAAAATCACCAACTAAAACAGCACTACCAAAAGATGCGCCAATTCGAGAGCTTCGTTTTGAATTAACAGGTAACATGAACCGTTATGTTTGGAGTATGGATAATGTAGTGCTTTCTGAAACCGACAAAATTTTGATTAAGAAAGGAGAAAATGTTCGCATTACTTTATACAATAATTCCATGATGCGTCATCCAATGCACTTACACGGTCACGATTTTAGAGTTTTGAATGGTAAAGGAGATTATGCACCTTTGAAAAATGTGTTAGATATTATGCCAATGGAAACAGACGTAATTGAATTTGAAGCCAATGCTGATGGTGATTGGTTCTTTCATTGTCATATTTTATATCACATGATGGCAGGAATGAATCGTGTTTTTAGTTATGAAGATTCAAAACCAAACCCATATTTACCTAATAAAGCAGAGGCTTATAAAAAATTACAAGCAGAAAGTAATCAGTTTCATTTAATGGCAGAAAATGATTTTGCAACCAATGGAAATGATGGTAAAGCGATGTTACAAAATACACGATGGAGTTTTGGTACTGAATGGCGTTTGGGGTATCATGATGATCATGGTTATGAATCAGAAACCCATGTGGGTAGATATATTGGAAGAAATCAATGGTTTATGCCTTTTATCGGTTTTGATGCTCGTTATAGAAAATTAGATCATGGAGAAATAGAAGAAAATTTATTTGGACAAAAAAGTACAAAAGACAAACGTATTCAGGCTAGTTTAGGTTTTGCTTATACATTGCCTATGTTAGTTATATTTCAAGCTGAAGCTTATCATGATGGAAATGTAAGACTGCAACTTATGCGTCAAGATATTCCACTTTCAAAACGATTACGAATGGCTTTTATGGTAAATACAGACAAAGAATATATGGCAGGTTTAAAATATATAATTGGTAAAAATATGGGAATAACAACTCATTATGATAGTGACATGGGATTAGGTTTTGGTATTAATGTGAATTATTGATTCTTCTTTGTTAACCCTTTATTTTTAAGAATTTCTCTTCTTTCTTTATGTTTCATATAAGTATAGTGATGCTGTATGGTGTTTATAAAGCTCAAAATCATTCCAATTCCAGCTACAATATAAAGAATAGTAAATAACTTTCCTTCATCTGTTTTGGGAGCAAAATCACCAAATCCAATGGTAGTTAGTGTTACAACCGAAAAATATAGAGAATCTATATAAGACCAACCTTCAAGATAATGGTAGACTAAAGTTCCTGTTATAATAATAAGGATAGTCGTAATAAGTAAATCTCTATACTCATCATCTTTGATAAATGATATTAAAGTTCTTATAAAAAACATAAATATATTTTAATAATTAGTTTTGATAATCGTAAATTTAAGAAATTTTTAACAAACTAAAGAAATAATAGCGGTTGTTAATATTATTTATATAAAAGGCTTTTTTTTTAGTTTAAAATACTAAAATATTTTTATCTTGCTAAAAAGATTTTTTTATGAATTATGTAGTTATAATTACTATTTGTGCTTTACTGCTATTGGCTTATGCCTTTACAGTGACATCAAATAAAACACAAATTCCGTCAGTAATATTATTAATATTAATGGGCTGGCTTGTTAAACAAGGAACAGGTATTTTAGATATCGTTATTCCTGATTTAAATCCATTATTACCTTTCTTTGGTACTGTTGGATTAATATTGATTGTTTTAGAAGGTTCACTAGAACTCCAATTTAATAAAAAAAAGTTACCCTTTATTGGAAAAACCTTGGTAACAGCTATTGTTCCTTTGTTTGTAACGGCATTTATAGTAGGTCATTTCTTCTATTATTTTTTAGATGCAGATTACAAACAAGGATTGATTAATGCCATTCCATTATGTATTATTAGTAGTGCCATTGCAATTTCAAGTGTTGGTAATTTAAGCTCATTTAATAAAGAATTTGCTATTTATGAAAGTAGTTTGTCTGATATTTTAGGAGTTTTGTTCTTTAATTTTTTAGTTTTAAATGATGTAATTAATTTAGAAACTATTGGAAATTTTGGATTGCAAATTTTAATTATGTTGATCATTTCATTCATTGCTACTGCTTTTTTAGCCTTTTTATTGAGTAGAATTGACCATCATGTAAAATTTGCGCCTATTGTGCTTTTAATTATTCTAATATATGCAGTATCAGAAATTTATCATTTACCAGCTTTAATTTTTATAATGATTTTTGGTTTAATTATGGGTAATTTTGATGAATTAGAACGTTTTAATTTCATTAAAACACTAAAACCAAAAGCATTAGATAAGGAAGTTTTTAAATTTAAAGAGTTAACCATAGAAGCAGCATTTTTAGTTCGTTCGCTGTTTTTTATATTATTTGGTTTTTTAATAAAAACAGAAGATGTTTTAAACCCAAATACCTTTGAATTAGCCCTAGGAATTGTTGTACTTATTTACTTAATAAGAGCTATTCAGTTAAAAATATATAAAATGGAATTAATGCCATTGTTATTTGTTGCACCAAGAGGTTTAATAACTATTTTATTATTTATTGGAATTCCTTCAGCTTTAAAGATTGATTTGGTTAACAAAGCCTTAATTATTCAAGTTATTGTATTAACAGCTTTAATTATGATGTTTGGTTTGATGTTTAATAAAAATACTTCCGATAAAAAAGACTCAAAAAAGGATAATGAATCCAATTTAAAAATTGATATAGACGTTCCACTATAAATATAAAAAAACCGTCAAGAAACCAAACTTGACGGTTTATACAAACTAAAATTAAATCAAACTTTACTCCTTTAGAAAGCGTACTTGTTTTCCGCAATCAATTTAGCAGCAATTTTTTCACGAAGTCCAATTACATTTGGCATATTCGTATATTTTGTAAAACGCTTAAGTCCCATTAACATCATACGTTGTTCATCACCTTCAGCAAAAGAAACAATACCTTCTTTTCCTTTTTGGTTGATAATATCCACTGCATGATATAAATATAACTGAGCCATTGCAATTTGTTCTTGTACTTTGTCAGCACCTTCTTTTTTGGCTAATTTTTCAGTTCTAAGAATAGTACTTTCAGCCATATAAACTTCAATTAAAATATCTGAAGCAGCCATTAATAATTGTTGGTGATCTTCTAATTCTTGTCCGTATTTTTGAACAGCTGCACCAGCAACCATTAAGAATACTTTTTTCAGTTTAGCAATCATTTCTTTTTCTTCAGCAAATAATTCAGAATAATCTGGAACGTCAAAAGAAGGAATTCCCATTAATTCTTCACCAACTGCCATAGCTGGTCCTAATAAGTCAACATGTCCTTTCATAGCTTTCTTAACTAACATTCCTACAGATAACATTCTGTTGATTTCGTTAGTTCCTTCGTATATTCTTGCAATACGAGCATCTCTCCAAGCACTTTCCATTGGTGCATCTTCTGAGAATCCCATTCCACCAAAAATTTGAATTCCTTCATCGGTACAAGATTGTACATCTTCAGAAACGGCAACTTTTAAGATTGAACATTCAATAGCAAATTCTTCAACCCCTTTTAATTCAGCCTCTTGATGAGAATTTCCTTCAGTAACTCTAATGTTAATTCTGTTTTCAATATCATGAGCAGCTCTATAAGTTGCACTTTCACCAGCAAAAGAATTTGTTGCCATTTCAGCTAATTTAGCTTGAATAGCTCCAAAACTAGAAATAGGAACATTAAATTGAACTCTTTCATTAGCATATTGAACAGCTGTAGAAATTGTTCTACGTTGTGCTTCTAAACAAGCTGCTGCTAATTTAATACGTCCAACGTTTAAGGCATTCATAGCAATTTTAAAACCTTCACCTTGTCCTGCTAACATATTTTCAACCGGAACTTTTGTTTCGTTAAAGAAAACTTGTCGAGTAGAAGAAGAGCGTATTCCTAATTTATGTTCTTCATCACCTAATGAAATTCCGTTTGAAGGGTCATTTTCAACGATGAATCCTGTAATATTTTTATCATCACCAATTCTAGCAAATACAATAAATACTTGACAGAAACCTGCATTTGAAATCCACATTTTTCCACCAGTAATGCTATAATATTTTCCATCTTCCGATAAAACAGCTTTTGTTTTTCCTGAATTGGCATCAGAACCTGCACCAGGTTCTGTTAAGCAATAAGCTCCAAACCATTCCCCAGTAGCTAATTTAGGTACATATTTTTGTTTTTGTTCTTCTGTTCCATATAAAGTAATTGGCATAGTTCCAATTCCAGTATGAGCTCCAAAAGCCGTTGAAAATGAACCTGTTGCGCCAGAAATATAATCACAAACTAAAACGGTGTTTGTAAAACCCATTCCCATTCCACCATAAGCTTCAGGAACAGCTATACTTAAGTAACCTAAGTCACCCGCTTTTTTCATTACCTCTTCAGTAAGTGCGTAATCTTTCTTTTCAAAACGCTCTTTATTTGGCCATAATTCTTTGTCTACGAATTCGATAACCGAATCACGCATCATAATTTGCTCTTCTGAAAAATCTTCTGGTGTGAAGATGTCTTCACATTTTGTTTCTTTTACAAGGAATTGTCCTCCTCTGATAATATCTGCCATTGTTATTTTTTTTTAGAGAAAAGAAGAAAGAAGCAAGAAAAAAGATTAGCCCAATTTACTGACAAAACCAGTTGTCATTTTTTGGAATTCAATAATCTTATTTTCTATTTCAATCGTTTTTTCTTGATTTATATATTTATTTTGTAATGCTATTAATAATTGCGTTTGTAATTCAAAAGAAGAACCCAAGCTAATATTCAAATAATGTTTGAAATGATTATTTTCTCTATTAGAACCTTCTGCAATATTAGAAGGCATCGAAACTGCGGCTCTATTCATTTGACTAACTAATCCATAAACTTCATTTTTTGGAAAATCTAAACATAAATTATGAACATCCGAAGCAATTTCCATTGCTAAAGTCCAAATTTTAAGATTTTTAAAGTTATGCTTCATGGTCTTTCTTCTTTCTTCTTTCTTCTTTTAGCGTAAGCGTTCTTTATTCTATTTCAAAAATTCATAAATCCCAGCTGTACCCTGACCAGTACCAACACACATAGTTACCATTCCGTATTTTGCATTTCCACGCTTACGCATTTCGTCAAATAATTGAACTGATAATTTTGCACCTGTACAGCCAAGTGGGTGACCTAAAGCAATTGCTCCACCATTAACGTTTACGATATCAGGATTTAAACCTAATTCACGTGTAACGGCTAATGATTGCGACGCAAAAGCTTCGTTTAATTCAATTAAATCAATGTCTGATTGTTTTAAACCTGCTTGTTTTAATACTTTTGGAATTGCTTTAACCGGTCCCATTCCCATAATTCTTGGTTCAACTCCAGCAGATGCAAAGTTTACTAACCTTGCTATCGGTTCAAGGTTTAATTCTTTAACCATTTCTTCGCTCATTACTAATACGAAGGCAGCTCCATCACTCATTTGAGAGGAGTTTCCGGCTGTAACACTACCATCAGCAGCAAATACTGGACGTAACTTAGCTAGGGCTTCAACAGAAGTTCCTGCTCTTGGTCCTTCATCTTTATTTACAACGTAAGAACGTGTTTCTTTTTTACCGTTTTCATTCACGAAAGTTTCGTTTACGGTAATAGGAACGATTTGGTCATCGAATCTACCTTCTGCTTGCGCTTTTAGGGCTTTCATATGTGATTTAAACGCAAATTCATCTTGATCTTCACGAGAAACTTTGAATTGGTTTGCAACTGCTTCTGCCGTTAATCCCATTCCCCAATAGTAATCTTCATGTCCATCTTTAGTTAATTTATAATCAGGAGTTGGTCTGTATCCACCCATTGGAATATAACTCATGCTTTCAGCACCACCAGCGATGATGCAATTTGCCATTCCTGATTGTATTTTAGCCGTTGCCATTCCGATAGTTTCAATACCAGAAGCACAATATCTATTTACGGTTACACCAGGTACATCTTCAACTTTTAATCCCATTAAGGAAATTAAACGTGCCATATTTAAACCTTGTTCGGCTTCCGGCATTGCATTACCAACCATGACATCGTCAATACGAGTTTTGTCAAAATTTGGTAATTCCTTCATTAAATGTTCAATTGTTTCAGCAGCCAGTTCATCTGATCTTTTGAAACGAAAAACGCCTTTTGGAGCTTTTCCTACGGCTGTACGATAAGCCTTTACTATATATGCAGTTTTCATATTTTTATTTTTTATTTTGGAACACAGATTTAATAAATTAGAGAAATTTTAAAAATTTTAATTATTTCTTAAATCTGTGTTCCTTTTTAATATTAGAATATTGATTAATATTAATTTCTCAACGGTTTTCCTTTAGTTAACATGTGCTGAATTCTTTCTAACGATTTTCTTTCACCTGTTAGTGATAAAAAGGCTTCTCTTTCTAAATCTAATAAATACTGTTCTGTTACTAAAGTTGGTT
>NZ_CAXBFR010000130.1:0-7735 GCF_963975005.1 uncultured Flavobacterium sp. | reverse complement strand
CCTACTTTTGGAGCCGATGATGCTAAAGTTGCTAAAGAAGCAACACCAGAAATACCTCCAATGTTAGTAAAAGATGCTAATGATAATTTAGTGCCTTTAGTTGATTTACAAGGAAGATTTATTCAAGGTTTAGGTGATTATTCTGGAAAATACGTTAAAAATGAATACTACAACGATGGTGAGGCTCCAGAACGTTCTGCAGATGTAGAAATAGCTATCCAATTAAAAGAAGAAAATAAAGCCTTTAAGGTTGAAAAATATGTCCACAGTTATCCTCATTGTTGGAGAACAGACAAACCAATTTTATATTATCCATTAGATTCTTGGTTCATTAAAGTTACCGAAGTTAAAGAACGTATGTTCGACTTAAACGAAACTATTAATTGGAAACCAAAAGCAACTGGTGAAGGTCGTTTTGGGAATTGGTTAAAAAATGCCAATGATTGGAATTTGTCACGTTCAAGATATTGGGGAATTCCTTTGCCAATTTGGAGAAATGAAGAAGGAACAGAAGAAATATTAGTAGGCTCAATTGAAGAATTATATAATGAAATTGAAAAATCAATCAAAGCTGGTTTCCAAAAAGAAAACCCATTCAAAGGGTTCGAAATTGGAAATATGGCTGAAGAAAACTACGATTTAGTTGATTTACATAAAAATATAGTGGATGAAATTGTATTAGTTTCTGCTTCGGGTAAACCAATGAAACGCGAAAGTGATTTAATCGATGTTTGGTTCGATTCGGGTTCTATGCCTTATGCGCAATGGCATTATCCATTTGAAAACAAAGAAAAAATTGACAACAATCAAGATTTTCCTGCAGATTTTATTGCAGAAGGAGTAGATCAAACCCGTGGTTGGTTTTATACTTTGCATGCCATTGCGACTTTAGTTTTTGATAAAGTAGCTTATAAAAATGTGGTTTCAAACGGATTAGTTTTAGATAAAGAGGGACAAAAAATGTCTAAACGTTTAGGAAATGCAGTTGATCCTTTTACAACCTTAGCTGAATATGGTCCAGATGCAACACGTTGGTACATGATTGCCAATGCAAACCCTTGGGATAATTTAAAATTTGACATAGAAGGAGTTGCTGAAGTTCGCAGAAAGTTTTTTGGAACATTATATAATACGTATTCATTCTTTAGTTTATATGCAAATATTGATAATTTCAGTTTTGCTGAAGCTGAAATTCCTTTAGAAGAAAGACCAGAAATCGACAGATGGGTTTTGTCAGAATTGAACTCATTAGTTAAAGATGTTGATAGTTTCTATGCAGATTATGAACCAACAAAAGCCGCAAGAGCAATTTCTGATTTCGTACAAGAAAACCTAAGTAATTGGTATGTTCGTTTATGTAGAAGAAGATTTTGGAAAGGGGAATATGGAACAGATAAAATAGCAGCTTACCAGACATTATATACCTGTTTAGTTACTGTTGCAAAATTAGGAGCACCAATTGCACCTTTCTTTATGGATAAACTTTACAGAGATTTAACACAAACAACAAATTCAGAAAACTTTGAGAGTGTACATTTGGCAAAATTTCCAGAGTATGTTGAAAAATATGTTGATAAATCGTTGGAAAGCAAAATGTTGAAAGCGCAAACGGTTTCTTCTTTAGTGTTGTCACTACGTAAAAAAGAAATGATTAAAGTACGTCAACCGCTACAAAAGGTAATGATTCCGGTGCTTGATGCTTCTCAAAAAGCTGAAATCGAAGCTGTATCTGACCTAATTAAAGCTGAAGTTAATGTAAAAGAAATCTTACTTTTAGACGATGCTTCAGGAGTTTTAGTTAAGCAAATTAAACCAAATTTTAAAGCACTTGGGCCACGTTTCGGAAAATATATAGGTCTGATTTCCAAAGAGATACAATCTTTTACGGCCGAACAAATTAATGAGATTGATGCTAAAGGAAGCTTAATGATTGAAATTGAAGGAAAAAGCATAAATTTATCATTAGAAGATGTTGAGATATCGTCGCAAGATATTCCGGGTTGGTTGGTTGCTAATGCTAATGGTATCACAGTAGCTTTAGATATAACAATTACGGACGAATTAAGAAAAGAAGGAATTGCTAGAGAGTTAGTCAATAGAATTCAAAATATTAGAAAAGATAGTGGTTTAGAAGTTACAGATAAGATAAAAGTAGAGTTGGAAAAGAATACTGTTTTAGAAGATGCTGTTCTAGATAACGAAGATTATATCAAATCAGAAACATTAACAGAAAGTTTGGTTTTTGTAGATCAAGTAAATCATGGCACAGAAATTGAATTCGATGATATTAAAACAAGAATATTAATCTCAAAATAACACATTATGATTACCGAAGACAAAATGAGATTTTCAGACGCAGATTTAGCTGAATTTAAGGATTTAATTATAAAGAAAATCGAGAAAGCACAAGCAGATTTAGATTTGATTAAAAGTGCTTATATGAATGATTTAAACAATGGAACAGATGATACATCGCCAACATTTAAAGCATTCGAAGAAGGAAGTGAAACCATGTCTAAAGAAGCAAATTCTCAACTGGCAATTCGTCAAGAGAAATTTATTCGCGATTTAAAAAACGCACTTTTCCGCGTAGAAAATAAAACATATGGAATGTGCAAGGTAACCGGAAAATTAATCAATAAGGAGCGTTTAAAATTAGTTCCTCATGCTACAATGAGTATTGAAGCTAAAAATTTGCAGCGATAAAATAATTTTACATTACAAAAAACCCTGCAAATTTTTAATTGCAGGGTTTTTTGTAATATTATTTTACAAATTTAATATATGAAAAAAATATTTATTATTTTATTTTTTATTTCTTTAAACTTATGTTTTTCACAAATAGAAATAGATAAATATAGAACTGAAATCGGTAATTTAGATTCTGATATTAAATTTGTAAATTATTGGAATCAACTACTCGAAATTGATCAAAATATTCTTGTAAACACTAAAGACCATAAAAAAGCAGACTCTATCTCTTCGAGTTTAATGGTTAGAACGGCATTACTTTTTGAAATTCATGGAGATAAAATATATAAGCCTACTATTTATTTACCAATTTTAAATTTGAGTCATAATGAAATTGGAGAAAGTAGTGTTGTTTTTTGGCCGATTATAGAAAAATGTGCAAAAGTTGGAGGAATTATTGAAATTTTTGGAGGAGTTTTTCCTGCTTATGAAATTGAATGTGTTTCTTTGGACTTTTACAATTACTCCTTATTTGAAGAAAAAAACAAAGAAAAGTATACTGAATTAAGAGAAAAATTAAATCAATTAAAAACTAATAACGTTGTAACAGCATTAATTGAATCTTATAATTATCAAATGCAATTATTTACATTAAAAGAAAAGAATAGTATTGGTAAATGGACTTTGCAAAGTTTTAAAAATGAAATTCTTGATGGATCTTTTGAGTTTGTAAAAATGTCTGATAATAATATTTATATAAAACAAAATAATAAAATTCAGAAGTTAATTATGCTTAAGAAGCATAAAGGAGTGAAAATTTTCAAAATAGAAAATGAACCTTTTGGTTGGAATTACGAACTTCTTAAAAATGGAACTTTATTTTTAAAAGATGATAAAAATGAAGTTTTAATACAATATACAAAAGCTCAAATATAAAAACCCTTCAAAACATTACGTTTTGAAGGGTTTTTATATTTGAAAAAGTCTTAATACTTAATTCTATAATCTTAATAATTTTTTACAAATTAAATTTAATTCCTTGTGCTAAAGGCAATTCATCAGAATAATTAACTGTATTGGTTTGTCTTCTCATGTATACTTTCCAAGCATCAGAACCAGATTCACGACCGCCACCTGTTTCTTTTTCACCACCAAAAGCACCACCAATTTCGGCACCAGAAGTTCCGATGTTTACATTAGCAATTCCACAATCTGAACCTGCAAATGATAAGAATTTTTCTGCTTCTTTCAATTCGTTTGTCATTATTGCTGATGATAATCCTTGTGCAACTCCATTTTGTAAATCAATTGCATTTTCAACTTCACCAGAATACTTCATTAAATATAAAACTGGAGCAAATGTTTCATGCTGAACAATTTTAAATGAATTTTCTGCTTCTATAATGGCTGGTTTAACATAACATCCAGATTCGTATCCTACACCAGAAAGAACGCCACCTTCAACTAATACGTTTCCACCTTCTGCTTTAGCTGATTCAATGGCTGCTAAATAGGTGTTTACAGAATCTTTATCAATTAGTGGTCCAATGTGGTTTTTTTGATCTAATGGATTTCCAATAGTCAATTGCCCATAAGCACCAACAATTGCATCTCTAACTTTATCATAAACCGATTCGTGAATGATTAATCTTCTCGTTGAAGTACATCTTTGTCCAGCCGTTCCAACAGCACCAAATACAGCACCAGGAACAACTACTTTTAAGTCAGCAGTTGGAGTAATAATGATAGCATTATTTCCACCTAACTCTAATAATGATTTACCAAAACGCTCAGCAACTTTTGCACCTACGATTCTTCCCATACGAGTTGAACCTGTTGCAGAAATTAATGGAATTCTAGTGTCAGTAGTCATCATTTCACCAACTTTATAATCACCGTTGATGATACAAGAAATACCTTCTGGTAAGTTGTTTTCTTTTAAAACGTCTGCAATTATGTTTTGACAAGCTATTGTACACAAAGGAGCTTTTTCAGAACCTTTCCAAACACAAACATCACCACAAATCCAAGCTAAAGCTGTGTTCCAAGCCCAAACTGCTACTGGAAAGTTAAATGCAGAAATGATTCCAACAACACCAATTGAATGCCATTGTTCTCTCATTACGTGACCAGGACGTTCAGAAGGAATAGTTTGTCCGTTTAATTGACGTGATAAACCTACTGCAAAATCACAGATGTCAATCATTTCTTGAACTTCTCCGTAACCTTCTTGCAAAGATTTTCCCATTTCATAAGAAACTAATTTCCCTAATGGTTCTTTTAATTCTCTTAACTTGTTTCCAAATTGACGAACAATTTCTCCTCTTTGTGGAGCTGGCATTGCTCTAAATGTTTTAAATGCAGATGTTGCGCTTTGCATTACTTTTTCGTAATCTCCAGCAGTAGTTGTTTTTACTTTTCCTATTAATTGGCCATCAACTGGAGAATAACTTTCAATGATTTCTCCGTTTGAAAACCATTCGTTTCCAGTTGAGGTTCCTTCGTTAATGGCTTTTACTCCTAGTTTTTCTAGTGCCTCAACCATTCCGAATTGTTGTGCTATTGTTGACATTGTAACTTTTTTTAGTGTTTTTGTTATATAATTAGCAAAAATAGGGCTTTTTTTTGACTTTTTTTGCAATTGTTGTTACACAATGAATTGTGATATTTAAGATTTTATCTTAGCCCAGATAGCAACGGAATCCTTTTTATCTATTTTTTAAAAATAGATAAAAAGATATAGTGCATAGCTGGATATAGCTTCAAAAGATTATTTTACAAATCGTTTATCAGTTTCCATAACTGTTCCACAATTTTTGCAAGTTCTTAATTCTTTTGAACCATAAAAGTGTTTGAAATGCGCTAGAAAATCAACTTCAATATCCTTTAATTCAAAGTAAACTTCATATAATTTGTGGTTGCAATTGTCGCAAAACCAGAGTAAACCATCTGGAATATCTTGACCGGCACGTTTTCTTTCTACAACCAATCCAATTGAATTTTCTTCTCGAACTGGAGAATGAGGAACTTTTGCAGGTAATAAAAACATATCACCAGCAGTCAACTTCATTGCTTTCTTTTTGCCATTATCTTGAACGTAAACGGTAATATTTCCTTCTAGTTGGTAAAATAATTCTTCGGTTTCGTTGTAATGATAATCTTTTCTAGCATTTGGCCCGGCAACAATCATTACTATATAATCTCCAGAACTTACATATAGATTTTTATTGCCAACGGGGGGTTTTAGTAAGTTTCTATTTTCTTCAATCCATTTGTTGAGGTTGAATGGTTTTTGTATTGCCATGATTAAAAATATTTAGGATTACGAAGTTACTAAAAATTAAAAAAGGTTAGCGTTAACTAACCTTTAATTTATTATGTTCTAGTAAATTATTTTGTGATTGAAAGGGTGCTTTCTTTGTAGTTTACTTCTACACTTCCAAGTATTTTTAAGGTGCTTTCTCCAATTACTAAATCGGATGAAATACTGTTTGTAATTACAACAGTTATGTTTGTTAATGTAAAACCATTAAACTCAATAGTATCAATTAATAATGTTGAGCCTTCTGGAATTCTTCCGTCTGAAAGAGAATAAGCTTGTTCACCAGAATAATTTTCGGGTTTAACTTTTCCTGTTTTTAACAAAAACAACGCTTCTTTTCCTGAAATTAATACGTCTTTAACATCTGCATCATACACAAAGCTTGAAGCATTGGTATTAATAGTACATGGTACTTCGATTTGTCCTTCTTTGTTTTTTGTGAAAGAGATGCTTTTTTTATTAGAAACCACATTAGTAACTGTTTTTTTAATTGCACCTTGTTCTCTAATAAGATATACGTAAACGGGAAAGTGATCACTAAAACCAGGAACTCCATTAGAATTTCTCAAAGGATACCCTTTATATTGTCCTTCTTTCTGAATTAAAAAATCTTTATTATAAACGCCTGCTTTCCAATAAGTCCAAGACGAATAATCTTTGTTTATGTAAGGTTCAGTTAATAAAATTTGATCAAATAAATCCCATGAATCTCTATAAGCTAAAGACCCAATTCCATTATTTGACATTTCTTCCATTGGATTGAAAACACCGAATTTTTTTAAATCTTCTTTATGAGCAACAGCTCCAATTCCTTTCTTTACACTTTTATTATATGGTCCGTCATTTAAATCACCCATTGTAATGATTTTTGCATTTGGGTTGATTTTAAATAATGAATCAATTATTTTTCTATTTAAAGCTCCAGCAGCTTCTCTGTAAGGGCTACTCTTTTTTTCTCCACCAGAACGAGAAGGCCAGTGGTTAACTATAAAGCTAACTTCTTCACCATCTAAAAGACCTGTTACAAGTAATTGATCTCTTGTGTAAACTCTATTAGATTTTTTATCGATTGATTCTGCGTCATCTGTCTCTTCATTTTTTTCTTTTTTTGGCTTTTGATCTTCATCTCTATAAACATATAAAGGAACATTACTATAACTAGTAGGAGTAAAATGCAAAGGATCATATAAAAATCCTGTATCAATACCTCTTTTGTCAGGAGAATCAAAATGAACAATTTTATAGTTTTTGTCAATTAAACGAGGCTGCTTAACTAAATCTTCTAAAACTCTTCTGTTTTCAATTTCACAAACTCCAATTATGGTAGGTGAAGCTTTTTGTTGATCATTAGTACCAATTTGAGTTAAAACTCTACTTAAATTGTCTAGTTTTTTTTTGTAATTTTTATAAGTCCATCCTTTTGCAGGCAAATATTCTTCATCATTAATTGTAGGGTCATTAATGGTGTCAAATAAGTTTTCTAAATTATAAAAGGCAATGGTGTGTAATTCAAATTTTTTTTCTTGCGAATTACCTTTAATTCCTAGTAAAATAAGAGAAAATATTAGTATTGAATGTTTAATTGTCATAGTGTTATGTTATTATTTTGTAAAGTTTGTTCAAAGACGGTGCCAAAGGTATATAATATTATTAAAAGTTGTACATTTGCAAACTGTTAAGTAACTTTCTTAACATAACTTTAATATTTGAAATTAAATTTTT
>NZ_CAXBFR010000129.1:0-8037 GCF_963975005.1 uncultured Flavobacterium sp. | reverse complement strand
CATCAACAATCCAACGGTCACCATTATCATTTGTCATTACAAAGGCAACATATACTGGTTGTCCAATGTATGTTGCTGGAAATTGAACTACTTTTTCTTCACAAACATCATAAACAGCATTCAATTCTGTTTCATTCCATGTTTGTATAGTTGTAAATGTACCTGCATTTGTCTGAGAAGCAGTTGATACACGTATAGTGTAAATACTTCCAAAATTAGCTGCTAAAGTTTGTTTTGTAGAAAAATGCAATTGACCATTAGTTGGTATGGTTACTTGAGGAGTTACTAACCAGTCTTCTGCAAAAGTTCCATCTGTAACATTCTCTTTATTTAAGTAAGCAGAACGCCCATTACAAGAATTTGGTGCTGGAATAACTCCCCAAGATTGAGCAGTTCCTATTCCGTTGTCAAAAATTTTCCAGTTTCCTGAAGCCAAGGCCCAGTTACCTGCGGTAGGCAATGCCGTTCCTTCAAAGTTTTCTGTAAGAGCTTGTGAAAAGCCATAACATGAAAAGAACAGCATTACAATTAATAGCGTAATTTTTTTCATCATTTATTGTTTGTTTGGTTTGATTTATGTCCAAAAGTAATTATTATTTTGAAAACTAAAAGGTTTTTATTAACATTTTATGTTAAATTTGTTGAAAAATAATTCAACTTGCTAGAGAATATGATAGAAAAAGAGATAATAAATTTTGAGAAAACAATAATAGTTGGAATTGTAACACAAAACCAAGACGAAGAAAAGTTAAAAGAATATCTTGATGAACTTGAGTTTTTAACATTTACTGCTGGTGGTGAGGTAATTAAGCGATTTTCTCAGAAAATGGACAAACCTAACCCAAAGACTTTTGTTGGAACAGGAAAACTTGAAGAAATTGCTAGTTATATAAAAGAAAATGATATTTCGACCGTTATTTTTGATGATGAATTAACACCTTCTCAACAAAAAAACATTACTAAGATATTCGACATCAAAGTATTAGATAGAACTAATCTAATTTTAGATATATTTGCACAGCGTGCTCAAACTTCATATGCCAGAACTCAAGTAGAACTTGCTCAATGTATATATTTATTACCTAGACTTTCTGGAATGTGGACTCACTTAGAAAGACAACGAGGTGGAATTGGAATGCGTGGACCTGGAGAAACGGAAATTGAAACTGATAGACGTATTGTAAGAGATAGAATTGCTTTGTTGAAAGACAAAATTAAAGCTATCGACAAACAAATGGCTACGCAAAGAGGTAATCGTGGTGCAATGGTACGAGTTGCATTAGTTGGTTATACGAATGTTGGAAAATCCACATTAATGAATGCTGTAGGTAAAAGTGATGTCTTTGTAGAAAATAAATTATTTGCAACGCTTGATACAACTGTTAGAAAAACTGTAATTAAAAATTTGCCTTTTTTATTGTCTGATACCGTTGGATTTATCAGAAAACTTCCTACACAATTAATCGATTCTTTTAAAAGCACTCTAGATGAAGTTCGTGAAGCTGATTTATTATTACACGTAGTGGATATTTCACATCCTGAATTTGAGCAACATATTGAATCTGTAAATCAAATTTTAAAAGATATAAAAAGTGATGACAAACAAATAATTATGGTTTTCAATAAAATTGATGCTTATAAACCTGTTTATTTAGCTGAAGATGACTTGGTAACTGAAAGAGAACCAAAACATTATTCTTTAGAAGAATGGAAAAAAACTTGGATGAATAACGTTGGAACAGAAAATGCTTTGTTTATTTCAGCAACTGATAAAACAAATTTTGAAGAATTTAGAGAAAAAGTATATGAGGCAGTAAGAGAAATTCATATAACCAGATTTCCATATAATAAGTTTTTATATCCTGAATATAGTGAAGCAATCGATAAAGATGAAGAATAAAAAAAGTCCCAAGTTTTAAACTTGGGACTTTTTTTATAAATAATTCTGATGTATTAGAAACCATAATTAATACCTAGGCCAATATTTTGACGTGTTTGAAAACCTCTAAAGGCATTGTCATCATAAATAGTTTGGAATGTAAAGTTAGTAGATAAATATTTATTGATTGTCATTACAATATTTAATTGGTAATCTAAATCAACATTTTGTGGGTCTTCTAAATAGTTTGAATATAAATTTAAAATGTTTTCAAATGAAACATTTGCCATTATATTAAATTTATAATAACCACTTAAAGCAGCACCAAACTCATATCTTGAAGTATCTCCTTGCTCAACTCCAAAAGAAGAACCTAATTGAGTAAAATGATCATGAACAATAATTAATTTTGAAGTTGCTGGCGCAATATTAAATTTTAAATTATCGCTTTTTTTCCACATCATACCCGGTCCAAATTGAAAATAAGCTGGAGAAAAGAAATGTGAAATTTTTGTAGTTTGTGTATCAGGATCTAAACCTGTATCCATTTGTGTTTTAAAATTGAAAAATGCTGAATAATACCAAAGTCCCGCAGCTTTTTTTCCTAACAATGAATTGAATTGTAATCGATCGTCTGATTTTTGTAAATCTGCATCTTTTAATTTTGTGATACCATAACCAGCCATTAATTTGTTATCCCAAGACCAATCACCTTTTTTGTAATTGAAATCATAGTTAACTAAAACGTTCCCAGAAAGACTACTTTGTCCACCAGCTAACCAGTTGTTGAATGTAGATTGATTTCCGATAAGTGAAAAGGTTCCTGATTTTACCCAACCGTCAGGTTTATCTTCTCCAACTTTTGCAGCTGCTTCTTCTGTTTTTTTTAGATTTTCTTTCTCACTATCTTGTGCAAATCCAATTGAAGAAACTAATAATAAACTTAGTAGTATTTTTTTCATTTTATTTAATTTTGAAATGCAAAGATAATACTTGACATACTATAAGCCAATTTTTCTTGTACAAGTACAATTTTAATCGATAAAAAACACTATTTAACCGATTTAAACAAAGGAACTGCCGAACAAGCCTCACCAAACATTACACTTTTTGCATAAGGCATAATTTTTTGAATAGCTAAAACATAAGCTTCCTGTGGAACCGGTTTATTTGAACAACCTTTTAAGATAACAGGTTTTTTATCGTAAATTGAAAAATCAATTTGGTTTAATGTCTCTTGATAAAGGTTTAAAAGTAAATCCTTTTTATTTCCAGAAACAACTTTTAATGCATGAGGTTGAAGGTAAACTGAAACTAGAGCAAAAGTCCAAGCAGGTAAAATAGCATCTGTCGAACAATAAATTGAAACATAAGTATCTTTATATTGCAACCAATCGTAATTCTTTAAGGATTCTCTAAAGTCTTTTTCTTTTAATATAAAACCTTCTACTAACCATTGCGAAACATCAATAGAATGAATTTGTTGCTTTGGAAAATAATCTTCTAAATCAAAGACTTCCAAAACACTATTCGCTACTTTATTTATTATTTCTTTTTCCATGTTTATTGATATCCTTCTGCTTGAAGTGTGAATAATTGTGCATATAACCTTTTATTTGCCATTAACTCTTCGTGTGTTCCAGATTCTAAAATTGTTCCTTCTTGTAAAACTATAATCCTATCTGCTTGACGAACTGTACTAAATCGGTGTGAAATTATAACACTAGTTTTATTTTTAATTAAATGAATAAATCGTTCAAAAACTTCGCTTTCTGCTTTTGCATCTAAAGCTGATGTTGGTTCGTCTAAAATCATGACTTCAGCATTTTTCATGTAAGCTCTTGCTAAAGCAATTTTTTGCCATTGACCACCAGACAATTCTTGCCCTTTTACGAATCGTTTTCCTAATTGTTGCTCATAACCATTGGTTAGTTCTGAAACTACTTCATCCGCAAGACTTAATTCTGCAGCTTTTTCAATTCGTGCTTGATTTTCGATTTCGTCAATTTTACCGATCGCTATGTTTTCTTTTACTGTGAATTCATACCTGAAAAAATCTTGAAACAAAACACCAAAATAAGCTTGATATTCGCTTTTGTTGTATCGATTTATATTTATTCCGTCTAGTAAAATCTCACCAGAAGTGGGTTCATAAAAACGAAGTAATAATTTAGTTAACGTTGTTTTACCTGCACCATTTTGTCCTACAAAAGCTATTTTTTCACCTGCTTTTATTGAAAAACTTACATCTTTTAAAATTTGATTTTCCGATTCTGGATAAGCAAAGAAAACATTTTTAAATTCAAATCCTTTTTGAATCACTTTTGGTAAAGGAATATCTTCAGCTGTTTTTGGTACAATCGAAATATCAATAAAATCAAAATAGTCTTTCAAGTATAATGAACTTTCAGAAATACGAGTAAATTTAGAGAAAAAATCTTGCAAACTTTTCATCAATCGGTTAAAACTTCCCGAAAGGAAAGTCAATTCACCTAAAGTAATCACACCCGATAAAACGCGATAAATGATAAAAACATAAGCTGCATAATAACTTATGGAACCTAATAAATTAAACAAAAAACCATAACTTGAACGTTTTATAACTAATGTTTTATTCAAGTTAAAATATTTAGTTGCTAGATTTTTAAAGCGATTTACAACAAAATTGGTTAATCCAAAAAGCTTGATTTCTTTGGCAGTTTTGTCATTTGCACCTATAAATCTTAAGTAATCTAATTCTCTTCTTTCTGCTGTCCAACTTCTTGCTAATGAATATTGTTGTTGACTAAAACGAACTTCATTAATAAAAGATGGAATAATACTTAAAACTAAAAGAATAATCAGGTAAGGTTCAAAATAAATTAAACCTGCTACTAATGTTATAATTGAAATTGTGTTTTGAGCTTGACCAAGAACATTTGACATTAAGTCAACTCTTCCCATAGTTTGGGTTCTTGCTCTTTCTAGTTTGTCGTAAAATTCAGAATTTTCTAGAAGACTAATATCAACTTCATTTGTCTTTTCAATAATTTTAACTGAAGTATTGATGTTGTATTGATCTCCTAAAATTCCGTCAGTCAATGAAATAGCTCTGCTCATTAAATCGGAAAGAACCACTAAAATAAATTCTAATAAAACGTATTTCCAAAGTTCTGAAAAGTCTTTTTCACCTTGCGATGTAATTCTTATAATTTCATCAATAATGATTTTTCCAACCCAAAGAATTACAACAGGTAATAAAGCTGCAATTAACCTACAAAATGTAGAAATTAAAAACAGCTTTTTATTAGTTCTCCAAATTTCTTTGAAAAAACGAGGTATAAAAGTAAGTGAATTAAAAGAATCTTTTAATCCAATTTTCTTAGTATCTTTTAGTGATTTTGGTTGAAAACGAGCCATTTTTTAGTGTTCAGTGTTCAGGTTTTAGTGTTCAGTAGTTAGCTTAAACTGCCAACTGAATACAGCCAACTAATTTTAAAGCATTCCTAATTCTAATTTAGCTTCTTCGCTCATTAAATCTTTACTCCATGGTGGATCGAAAGTAATTTCTACTTCACATGATTTAACTACGTCAATAGATTTTACTTTTTCTTCCACTTCAAGTGGTAAAGTTTCTGCTACTGGACAATTTGGCGAAGTTAATGTCATTAAAATTTTAACATCATTATCTTCGTTTATCATCACATCATAAATTAAACCTAATTCGTAAATATCCACAGGAATTTCTGGATCATAAATTGATTTTAATGTTTTTACTACGTCTTCACCTAGGTTTACTGTGTCTTTATATTCTTCCATTTTATGCTGAATTTATTTCAGTATCTTATTGTTTAAATACCGTAATTATTAATTTGATTGCTTAGCTTGAAATGCCAAAGCATACATTTTTATTTGTTTTATCATCGAAACTAAGCCATTAGCTCTTGTTGGAGATAAATGTTCTTTTAACCCAATTTCGTCTATAAAAGCTGTGTTAGCTTCTAAAATAGCCTCCGGTTTTTGGTTTGAAAAAGCACGAATTAGAATGGCTATTATTCCTTTGGTTAGAATAGCATCACTATCTGCTGTAAAAACAATATTCTCACCCTGTTCTTCTCCGTGAACCCAAACTTTAGACTGACAACCTTTGATAATATTATCTTCGGTTTTATATTTTTCCTCAATTAATGGTAATGATTTTCCAAGTTCAATGATGTATTCATAACGTTGCATCCAATCTTCAAACATGGAGAATTCATCTACTATTTCGTCTTGTATTTCTTTAATTTGCATGCTTTTTATTTCTTTTCTGATAATTTTAAAATCGTATCAACCAAATCTTTAATTTGATTTGGTGGAATTGTATGGTCAAAACCTAAAGTTGAATAAACTACATCATCCTTAGTAATTGTTAAATTTGCAGGAGGCTTTCCATCATAGTAACGTTCTTGAGTTGGACCTTCTAATTTATTGTAGGTAGTTAAATCTACTTTATTAAATAAATCAGCTATTAATTTCCATTCTGCATCTGTTAATTTAACCTCATGAGCTTTTTCATCTCTTGAATTAGTAACAAAAAACGTTTTGTTCTCAATAGTTATTGTTTTATGATAGCCTCTACTGTTGGCATCATAAACCATTTTTACTTTTTCTAAATCTTTATATTCAGAACATCCTTTAGCAAGGAAAATACTCAAAAAAATCGTAAGTAATAGTTTCATGTTTTTAGATTTTATTTATTAGAAGACATATATGTTATTGCTTTTAAGACAACATCATTTTAGCTTTTTTAACAGCTTCTACAAAGATATCAATTTCTTCTTTGGTATTGTAAAAAGCAAAACTTGCTCTTATTGTACCTGGAATTTTATAGAAATCCATAATAGGCTGAGCACAATGGTGCCCGGTTCGTACTGCTATACCTAATTTATCTATAATCGTGCCAATATCATAAGGATGTATTCCGTCTACGTTAAAAGAGATTACAGATGCTTTTTTAGACAAGTCGTTTGGGCCATAAATAGTTACACCTTCGATTTCTTTTATTTTTTCCGTTCCATAGACTAATAATTCATGCTCATAAACTGCAATATCATCAAATCCTATTGAATTCATGTAATCAATTGCAGTTCCGAAAGCTATTCCACCAGAAATATTTGGTGTTCCTGCTTCAAACTTATGAGGTAAATCTGCGTAAGTTGTTTTTTCGAAAGTAACTGTTGCTATCATTTCTCCACCTCCTTTATAAGGAGGTAATTTTCTTAACCATTCTTCTTTGCCATATAGTATTCCAATACCTGTTGGTCCGCACATTTTATGAGCTGAAGTCACATAAAAATCAACATTTAACGCCTGAACATCTGGTTTTAAATGTGGGCATGCTTGTGCTCCATCAATTAAGACTGCTGCACCAACATTATGTGCTTTTTCGATGATTTCTTCAATTGGATTTAAAGTTCCTAATGCATTTGAAATATGATTACAAAGCACCAATTTTGTTTTGGTTGAAAGTAATTTATCATATTCTTCCATAATCAATTCTCCTTGAATATTCATTGGAATCACTTTAAGAATTGCTCCTGTTTTTTCACAAAGCATTTGCCAAGGGACAATATTACTATGATGTTCTAAAGCCGAAACAATAATTTCATCTCCTTTTTGAAGAATTGATTCAAAGCCATTTGCCACTAAATTAATACTTTCGGTTGTTCCTGAAGTAAAAATTATTTCATAAGATTCTTTGGCATTAAAATGATTTTGAATCTTTAAACGTGCTTTTTCGTAAGCATCTGTAGCCAATTGACTTAAAGTATGTACACCACGATGAATATTAGCATTATATCTTGAATAATAATCAACTATTGCATCAATTACTATTTGCGGTTTTTGTGAAGTGGCTCCATTATCAAAATAAACCAGAGGTTTTCCATTAACTTTTTGTGAAAGAATAGGAAATTGAGCACGTATTTTTTGGATGTCTAACATTTCAAAATTATTTGAGTACAAATTTACAACATCATTATTTAAAATTAGAATAAATAAAGGTTAAAAATACAGCACCTAAACTTAACATTTGTTCATGCTTCATATTTAATAAACAAAAAAGGTTACTCAATTGAGTAACCCTTTTTTTAATCGTATTATTTAAAGTTCATTATCTTTTTAATGAAAAGTGAGCT
>NZ_CAXBFR010000128.1:0-8091 GCF_963975005.1 uncultured Flavobacterium sp. | reverse complement strand
TCCCTTTCTATATTTTAGTCAGGGATTTTTTTTACGCAACCTTTTTCTTAATTTTGAATCTATATAAAAACTAACCTTATGAAATATATAGTTCGTGTTTTTTTGTTTTCGTTACTTTTACAAAGTTTTCAATGTGATGATGAAGTAAATTCTAACACACCCATTACACCTGAAATGTTATCAATAAACAAGCAGGAAATAGTAGAATACATTTCAACTTTTTCATGTACTGAATCTAGCGGTTGTCTTTCTATTGCTTTAGGTGCTAAGCCTTGTGGCGGCCCAAGAGAATATTTAGCTTATCCAAACACTGTAGATCAAATTACATTAGAAGCAATGGTAAATGAATATTATGAAATGGATGCTAATTATAATATTCAAACAAATGCGGTTTCAGATTGTATGCTTGTTGGTCCACCAAACACTATCGATTGCATAAGTGGAGTTTGCACAATAATAAATTAATTTTTAAATAGATATACTAACCAAACCATCATTTATTTGATGGTTTTTTTATTTTATAATAGTACATTTGTGAAAATTGTTTTTTGATGGAAAAGTTAATTTCATACCCACTTTCTATATTATATTATGTATTATTCTTGTTATGGTTGATTGTTTTTCATCCAATACAGTGGTTTTGTTATAACGTATTTGGTTATAATGCACATAGAGGGAGTGTTGCAATTATGAATTTATTTTTAATAAGAACAACTCATCTTTTAGGAACGACATATACAATTATAGGTAAAGAAAATATTCCTAAAAACGTACCTATAGTTTTTGTAGCTAATCACCAAAGCTTGCATGATATAACAACAATTCTTTGGTTTCTTAGAGCGTTTCATCCTAAATTTATTAGTAAAAAAGAATTAGGAAAAGGTATTCCAAGTGTTTCTTATAATTTAAGAAAAGGAGGTTCTGCTCTTATTGACAGAAAAGACCCAAAACAAGCCTTAACTGAAATAAAAAATTGCGCAGAATTCATCAATAAAAACAATTATTCTGTGGTGATTTTTCCAGAAGGAACTAGAAGTAAAACCGGAATTCCGAAGCCTTTTTCTGTCAATGGTTTAAAAATGTTATACAAATTTGCTCCAGACGCTTACTTTGTGCCAATTACAATAAATAATTCGTGGAAAATGACTAAATTTGGGCAATTTCCTTTAGGCTTGGGTAATAGAATAAATTTTAAGATACATCAGCCTTTAAAAATTTCGGATTATTCATTTGAAGAAATTTCAGAAAAAACAGAAAAAAAAATAGTTCAATCTATTAAAATATAAGATATGTCAATACAAAATGTAAGATTAGAAGTTATGCAATTTTTAGAAAAAAAGATTGATAGCTTTGTGGATGAATATTTAATCCCGGTTGAAAAAATATGGCAACCTACTGATTTATTACCTGATTCTCAAAATGAAAATTTTTATGAAGAAGTTAAAGAATTAAGAGAAATTGCTAAAGACTTACCATATGATTTTTGGGTAACACTTGTTGGTGATACAATTACTGAAGAAGCTTTGCCTACTTACGAATCTTGGTTAATGGATGTTGAAGGTATAGATAATGTTGAACGAAACGGATGGAGTAAATGGATTCGACAATGGACAGGTGAAGAAAACCGTCATGGTGATGTTTTAAACAAATATTTGTATTTATCTGGAAGGGTAAATATGCGAGAAGTTGAAATGACTACCCAACATTTAATAAACGACGGATTTGATATTGGAACTGGAAGAGATCCATACAAAAACTTTGTCTATACTAGTTTTCAAGAATTGGCTACTTATGTTTCTCATAATAGAGTTGCTCAAATGGCTAAAAAATATGGTGATAACAAGCTTTCTAAAATGTGTCGTTTAATTGCTGGAGACGAAATGCGTCACCATCATGCTTATAGCGAATTTGTAACACAAATTTTTAAAGTAGACCCAAGTGAAATGATGTTGGCTTTCCAATATATGATGAAACATAAAATTATTATGCCTGCAGGTTTTTTGAGAGAAAGTGGACAAAAAATAAGTTCTGCTTTTGAACAATTTTCTGATTCTGCTCAAAGAATTGGAGTTTATACGGCAGCTGATTATGTTGAAATTATGCAAAAGTTAATTGAAAAATGGGAAATTGATAAAATCGGTGGACTAACTGATGAAGCTGAAAAAGCCAGAGATTTTTTAATGAAACTTCCAGCACGTATGGCAAGAGTTTCTGAAAGAATAGTTATTCCAGAAGAGGGACATATTTTTAAATGGGTTCAACCAGCTTTGATAAAATAACTTTTTAATGAAAATTATAAAGCTATTTTTAAGATTTGCCATTGCTTCAAGTTTTCTTTCAGCAGTTGCAGATAGGCTAGGTTATTGGCATGAAAATGTTTCTGTTTGGGGAAATTGGAAAAATTTTTTGACCTACACCCAAGCCATTAATCCATGGTTTTCAGCTAATTTAATCCCAATGGTTGGACTAACAGCAACAATAGCTGAAGTCGTATTTGCTATATGTTTACTAATTGGTTTTAAAACTGAGCTTTTTGCTAAGCTTAGTGGGTTTTTGTTATTAATCTTTGCTTTATCAATGATGTTTTCAAGCGGAATTAAAGGTGCATTTGATTATTCTGTTTTAAGTGCTGCTGCTGCCGCATTTGCATTAAGTACAATGTCTTCTTATAAATATTTGGAAGTAGACACAATTCTAAATTCTAAAAAATAAAAATCAGTTGTCAGTAATAGATAAAACAATACTTTTTGTTAAAGAACAACTTCAAAATGCTGAAGGAGGTCATGATTGGTTTCATATTGAAAGGGTTTTTAAAAATGCGCTATTAATTGCCGAAGACGAAGCATGTAATTTAGAAATTGTAAAACTTGGAGCTTTATTACATGATATTGCTGATAGTAAATTTCATAATGGTGATGAAACCGTTGGTCCAAAAGTAACAAGAGGTTTTCTGGAAAAAGAGAATGTTGATGAGGAAGTCATTATTCATGTTCAAAATATTATTGAAAACATTTCGTTTAAAGGCGGGAATTTTGATAAAACATTTCGTTCAAAAGAATTAGAGATTGTGCAAGATGCTGATCGATTAGATGCTTTAGGAGCAATTGGAATTGCTCGTGCTTTTAATTATGGCGGTTTTAAAAATCGTCCAATTTACAACCCAAATATTGCTCCAAAACTCAACATGAGTAAAGAAGAATATAAAAATAGTGAAGCGCCAACTTTAAACCATTTTTACGAAAAACTATTGCTTTTAAAAGATAAAATGAATACGGATTCTGGTAAAAAAATAGCTCAAGAAAGGCATGCTTTCATGGAAAAATTCTTATCCCAATTTTATGTGGAATGGGATGGAGAGAAATAAAAAAAGGAGCAATTAAGCTCCTTTTTTTATTTCATATTTTTTTATTATTTACCAGGAAAAACTGCTTTTCTTTTTTCTAAAAACGCTGTTGTTCCTTCTTTAAAATCTTCTGTTCCAAAACTAGCTCCAAAGTTTTTAATTTCTACTTCAAAACCATCAACACCATCTTTATAATTTGCATTAATAGACTCAATGGCTTTAGCAATAGCAACTGAAGAATTTCTAGCGATTTTGAATGCAATTCCTTTTGTGAATTCTATTAATTCAGTTTGTGGTACAACATGATTCACTAAACCATAATTTTTAGCAGTGTCTGCATCAATCATAGCTGCGGACATAATCATTTCCATAGCTCTTCCTTTTCCAACTAATTGAGGTAAGCGTTGTGTCCCTCCATAACCTGGAATTACACCCAAAGTTACTTCCGGTAATCCCATTTTTGCATTATCTGAAGCTACTCTAAAATGACATGCCATTGCTAATTCTAATCCACCACCAAGTGCAAAACCATTAACTGCAGCAATTACTGGAGTTGAAAGGTTTTGGACATAGTCAAACAATATTTCTTGTCCTTTTGCGGCTAATAATCCGCCATTTTCGATAGAAAAATTAGCGAATTCTGAAATATCTGCTCCAGCAACAAATGCTTTTTCACCACTTCCAGTTACGATAATAACTTTTACTTCTTTATCTTCATTTAACGATTTAAAACCGTCATGTAATTCCTGAATAGTTGCCTTGTTTAAAGCATTTAATTTTTCGGGTCTATTGATCGTTACAATAGCTATGTTGTCTTGCTTTTCTATTAAAATATTTTCCATTTTGAATGATTTAATTTATTGTTGTTTATGTTGTAATAGGAAATGAAACAAAAAATTCGGTTCCGATATTTTCTTTACTCTCAAAGGTAATGGTTCCATTGTAATTTTCTATTATGTTTTTAATTATGGCTAAACCTAATCCCATTCCACTAGATTTGGTGGTAAATTTTGGCTCAAAGATTCTAGCTTTATTTTCTTCAGAAATTCCTTTTCCGTTGTCTTTTACTGTGATAATTACATATCCTTCTTCGCGAAACACATCTACTTCAATCTGTTTATTTTCTTGTTCTTCAGGAATGGATTGAATAGCGTTTTTAACTAAATTAGTTATCACTCTAATTAATTGTGTTCTATCTAAACGGGTAATGATTTCATCTTCTAAATTTGAAAATTGTACAAAGTCTTCATTAAAAATATCTAAAGCAAGTTGAACAATTTTTACCACATTTAATGTTTCATTTTGTTGGGCAGGCATGGTGGCAAAATTCGAAAAGGCATTGGCAACTGAACTCATTGTGTCGATTTGTTGAATCAACGTTTTAGAATAATCATTTAATTTTTGTCTTACTTCAGGATCATTTTCATTAAAACGCATCTGAAAACTTTGGACCGTTAATCGCATTGGTGTCAAAGGGTTTTTGATTTCGTGAGCTACCTGTTTTGCCATTTCACGCCAAGCTTGTTCACGTTCGCTCTGAGCTAATTTTGTAGCACTTTCCTCCAGTTTATCAACCATGCTATTATAGGCTTGAACAAGTGAATTGATTTCGTGACTTCCTTCTTCTAAAACGATACGTTGATTTTGTTGATTAAATTCTGTTTCTTGAATTTTATCACTAATGATTTTTAATGATTTTGTAATATAACTCGATAAGAAATAAGACAATGCAATGGCAATTAAAAACATAAATGCATAGACTTGTCCAAAACGGATTAAAAAATTTTTTAACTCGCTTTCATAAAAATTAGTATCTTCTTCATAAGGCAAATTTAAAATCGCCAAAGGTTTAAACTTATTGTCTTTTATATAAGTATAAGAAAAGCGCATCTTTAAACTATCAACTGTATTGAATTCTACATAACGCTTGTCAATAGTAGATTCAAGTATTTTAAGAGTAGATGAATTAATTTTTGGAGCTTCTTTATCTTGCTTAAAAATAGCTTTTGATGACAACAACAAACTTCCTTTTAAATCATAAAAATTTAGTTCCATGCTATGAACGTCTGATATTTCATATATTTTTTCTTTAAAAATTAACGAAATATTTTTTGTAGATAAAGGATAAGTTGTATTTTGAAGGACATAATTAATATGTTCGACAATTGCATTTTCTTTTCGTTCTAATCGGTCTTGATGGTATGCTCGTGCTTCTGTTTTACATTGATAGATAGAAACTGCTGCGATTAATATAGATGCAATTAACGTTAAGAATATCATGGAAAGAAATATTCTTAAGCGTAATGAAAGGTGTTTTATATTGAAAATTCTATCCATTTTTTGTTTTAGCCCAGATAGCAATGGAAAGCTTTTTTGTGAAAAAATGTAGTTTTTGTTATTATAAAAAAGCGACCTAAGAAGCTCTTTTTATGATATATAAAAACACATTTTTTGCAAAAAACTTGCAATGTATAGCTGGATTAGCTTCTTATTTTTTTTCTCTAATTCTTTTGTAAAATCGAAAGCCTAACATAATTAAGATTGAAAATACAAAAATTCCGATTACTCCAAAAATCCAATTAATAGCACTTTTTAAAATTACTAAAAATACAATTGCAAATAAAATTATTGTAGCTCCTTCATTCCAAATTCTGAAAAAAGTGGAGGTGTGCTTTACTTCATTTTTCTGTAATTGCTTGAATATTTGATGACACTTTGCGTGATAAATATACAATAGCAAAACGAATGCCAATTTTACATGCATCCAAGGTTGAGACAACCATTCTGGATTTAAATACAATAAATAAAATGCAAACAAACTAGCTAAAACAGCACTTGGCCAAGTAATTATATACCAAAGTCTATATTGCATTAGTTGATATTGTTTGATTAAAATATCTTGTTCGGGTTGCGGTTTTTGTTTCGCTTCCGCATGATATACAAATAAGCGAACGATATAAAAGAGGCCAGCAAACCATGTAATTACAAATATTAGATGTAATGCTTTTATGTAATTATATTCCATCTTGTGCGTGTGTTAATTTGCGATTCATTTCTTTTTTTAAAAAGAAACCTGTCACTAAAGTTGATAAAACATCAGCAATTGGAAATGAAATCCATACCCCAAAAATACCATAATAATTTGGTAAAATTAAGATTAAAGGAATTAAGAAAAATCCTTGCTTAGTTAATGTAAGTAAAAGTGCAGGAATAGCTTTTCCTGCTGCTTGAAAATAAGCTGCTCCTATTAATTGAATTGCAATAATTGGTGAAGCAGCAAATACTAATCGCAAGGCATTTGGTGTTTCTTTAATTATATCAATATCAGTTGAAAAAACAGCAACAATTGGTTCAGCAAATACTAAAATTGCTATAAAAATCAATGTTGCTAAACCAGCTGCCCATTTAATGGAAGTTGAAATAGTTTCACTAACTCTTACATAATTTTTTGCACCATAATTATAACCTGCAATGGGTAAAAACCCTTGTGTAACGCCTAATATTGGAAATAAAGCAAACATTAACATTCGACTTATTATTCCATAAACCGCTACAGAATGCTCTCCGCCATAAATAAACAATGTATGATTTAAAATTATAGATAAAATAGCCACAACTCCTTGTCGTGCAAAAGTTACAAAACCAAGTGAACTAATTTCTGAAACTATTTTAAAATCTAAGGCATAATGTTTAAGGTGTAAACGCAACTCACTTTTAAAAATAAAGAACCATAAAATAAAACCAAAGCACATAAAATAAGAAATAGAGGTTGCCAAAGCAGCTCCAAACATCCCCCAACCTAAAAATTTTATAAAAACAATGTCTAAAATAATATTACTAAATGCTGGAATTATCATCGCAATCATAGCAAATTTAGGTTTCCCTTCTGCTCTGATAACTGTGTTACCCATCATACAAAGAGCTAAAAAAGGAACACCATATAAAACAGGCATAAAAAACTCTTTAGCTGGTTTCATTATGTCGCCATTAGCTCCAAAAAGCAGTAATACTTCTTCAGAAAAAAAGGAGCCTATTATAACAGCTGTTACGGCTAAACTAAGCGTCATCAAGATTTGATTTCCAAAAGTTTTTAAAGCTTTTTCATGATTATCAGCACCTAATGCTCTTGAAATTATAGAACTTCCTCCAATTCCTAATGCCATTCCTAAAGAAGAAATTAGAAATGTTATAGGTAAAACGACTGAAACTGCTGCAATAGCTAGAGATCCAATCCATTGTCCAACAAAAATGGTATCAATAAGAATATTGACAGACATAAATAATATACCTATCGAAGCAGGAACCGATTGTTTAATCAGTAATTGTTTTATACTTAATGTGCCTAATTCGGTTGAAGAAAGTGCCATTATACGGTTTGCTCTTGGTTTTGAAAAGCCCATTGATCAATCCAACGGCTTAATGTTTTAGCCCAATTATCATCATCATTTAAACATGGAATTGCAAGAAATTCTTCTCCTCCATGTTCCTTAAATTCATGATTAGCTTCCATAGCAATTTCCTCTAAAGTTTCTAAACAATCGGAAACGAAAGCTGGTGTTACAACGGCTAATTTTTTAATTCCTTTTTCTGGCATTTTATTAACTTCAACATCAGTATAAGGAGTTAACCATTTGTCACCTGCTAAACGAGATTGAAAGGTTTGACTGTATTTTCCTTCTTCAATTCCTAAAAACTCAACCACTTGTTTTGTTGTTTCATAACATTGATGACGGTAGCAAAATTCATGT
>NZ_CAXBFR010000127.1:0-8316 GCF_963975005.1 uncultured Flavobacterium sp. | reverse complement strand
TTTGAACCATCTACTTGTAAGCTTCCAACTTGCTCAGCTTCATTTTCCTGAATTTCACCATCATTGTTAGCATCTATTTTTATTTTAACTCCAGCTAAGTTTTTAGCAATATTACTAGTGGCTGAGGAATATAATAGTATAGTTTTAAAATTAGCATCAGGAATATTCACATTTTGTGCTTGTCCAACAAAACCTATTACTAAAACCAATAAAAAGTATAATTTCTTCATATTTAATTAATTAATGAAAATCAAAAATAAACTATTTTAGGAAATAAAAGTCTTTTTTTTAATTAAAAACATAAGTTTATTCCTAACTATTTAATTCTTCAAAAAAATAGTAATTTAGCCAAATGATTAAAGTCGTACTTTTAGGTTCAGGAAATGTAGCTTCACATCTTATAAAAGTTATGGAAGCTAATGCTGCTATTGATTTAGTACAAGTTTATGCTCGTTCCAAAAAATCGCTTGAAAATATAATTGATTCCAACAAAGTAACAACTTCATTTGCTGATTTAAAAGAAGCTAATATCTATGTAATTTCGGTTAGTGATAAAGCTATTGAAGAAGTTTCTAATCAAATTCCGTTTACCCATAAATTAGTAGTTCATACTTCTGGTACAATGGGTTTTGATGTCATTAATCCTAAAAACAAACGTGGTGTTTTTTATCCTTTACAAACGTTTTCAAAAAGCAAAGAAGTTGAAATGAAATCAGTTCCTTTTTGCCTAGAAACTGAAAATGTAGAAGATTACAAAACAATAGAAAATTTAGCTAAAAGTCTATCCAATTCGGTTTATGCTATAAATGGTGAACAACGAAAAAGTTTGCATATTTCAGCCGTTTTTGTTTCTAATTTTGCAAATCACATGTATCAAATTGGAAACGCACTTTGTGAAGAAAATAACGTTCCTTTTGCTATCTTGCAGCCTTTAATTGAAGAAACAGCTAATAAGATAAAAACCCTAACTCCAACTGAAGCACAAACTGGTCCAGCCATTAGAAAAGATGAACCAACGATTCAGAAACATTTGGAAGCTTTAGAAAATCCGATTTATAAAGAATTATATCAAAAAATAACATTATCCATACAAAATGTCAAAAAGCTATAAAGAAATAATGAACGATATCACTACATTTATTTTTGATGTAGATGGTGTTTTAACCGATGGAACTATTCACGTAACTCAAACCGGAGAAATGCTTCGCGATATGCACATTCGCGATGGTTATGCTATGAAAGCAGCTGTTGAAAATGGCTATACGGTTTGCATCATTTCTGGTGGAAGTAATGAAGGTGTTCGTGTTCGATTACGCAATTTAGGAATAACAGATATTCATTTAGGTGTTCCCAATAAAGTAGAAACTTTTCAAGAATTTATCGAATTATACAACATCAAACCGGAACAAGTTTTATACATGGGTGATGATATTCCAGATTTTCATGTGATGAAATTAGTTGGATTACCAACTTGTCCACAAAACGCTGTTCCAGAAATCAAAAACATTAGCAAATACATTTCGCACATCAACGGTGGAAAGGGTTGCGTTAGAGACGTAATCGAACAAGTCATGAAAGTGCAAGGCAAATGGATGGAACATTTTGATGCGAAGTTTGACTAATTTCAAGTGTTCAGTGTTCAGTATTAAGTTGGCAGTAATAATTATTTAAATATGAAATATCAGGATTTATTGGCATATAAAAAAGGCTTTGAAGTAGCGATGAATATTTTTGAAACTTCTAAATTATTTCCTAAAGAGGAAACTTATTCTTTAACTGACCAAGTTAGAAGAAGTTCTAGAAGTGTTTGTGCGAATATTGCTGAAGCTTATAGAAAAAGAGATTATCCAAAACATTTTCATAGTAAATTAACCGATTGTGATGCTGAAAATTCTGAAACACAAACTTGGCTAGAATTTGCATTGGCTTGCAACTATATTTCAAATGAAACGTTTCAATATTTAACAGAAAAAAACAATGAAGTTGGAAAACTAATAAACTATATGATTCTAAATCCAAGTAAATTCGGAGTAAAAACTGAAAACTAAAAAACTAATCACTGAACACTGAATACTGAATACTGAACACTGAACACTGAACACTGAACACTAAACATATGAATTTCCTAAAACTAATACGTTACCAAAACCTACTAATCATAGCCCTTGTCCAAGCGGTTTTTCATTTTGGATTTTTAAAACAACAAGAAGGTTTATTACTTGCATTAAATGATATTGAGTTTATTTTATTAATAATCGCAACGGTTTGTATTGCTGCTGCTGGTTACATCATTAATAATATTGTAGATCAAGAAACTGATGCCATTTCAAAGCCAGAAAAAGTTATTATTGGTAAATTTATTTCAGAGACAAGAGCTTATAATTATTATATAACATTAAACATTATTGGTGTTCTAATTGGTTTTTTTGTGTCAAACATCATTTTTAAAGAGAGTTTTGCTGCTATTTTTATTGTAGTTGCGTTTATTCTCTATCTTTATGCAACACAATTTAAACAAAGTCTTTTAGCTGGAAATTTCTTGGTTTCATTTCTAGTAGCTTTTAGTATTTTACTAGTTGGGCTTTTTGATTTGTATCCAATAATTTCTAATGAAAATCGTCAGTTTTTAGGGGTTTTATTTCAAATTATAATTGATTATGCCATTTTTGCTTTCTTGTTGACTTTCATAAGAGAAGTTGTAAAAGACATTGAAGACTATGATGGTGATTTAAAAACAGGAATGAATACGTTACCAATTTATTTAGGAAAAAAGAAAACACAAAAAGTGGTTTTTGGATTAAGTTTCATTCCGCTTTTAGCTCTACTCTATTATTTGAATGCTAATTTTACTAATCTAGAATATGTTATTTATTACACTTTAGCTATGGTCGTTGCTCCAATGTTGTATTTTATCGCAAAACTTTGGCAAGCAAAAACACAAAAGGATTTCAATTACTTAAGCACTGTTTTAAAATTTGTTATGATTACTGGAATTTTATCGATAGTCGTAATTACGTATAACTTAAATCACATTTCAAACCTTGGATAATTTTCTACCAAATAAAAAAATTATTTTAGCTTCTGGTTCTCCAAGAAGACAACAATATTGTAAAGAATTAGGTCTAGCTTTTTCCATTCAATTAAAAGAAGTGGAAGAAATTTATCCTGATCACTTAAAACATCATGAAATAACTGATTTCTTAGCTGAATTAAAAGCAAATGCCTTTAAAAACGAATTAGCTGAAAACGAAATTTTAATCACAAGTGACACCATTGTTTGGCACGAAAACAAAGCTTTGGGCAAACCAAAAGATTATGAGGAAGCTTTTGAAATGATAGATTCAATTTGTGGAAAAACCCATGAAGTGATTACGTCTGTTTGTATTAAAACTTCGTTAAAATCGGAAGTCTTTCACAGTATTACTAAAGTGACTTTTGTAAATTTGAGCAAAGAGGAAATTGATTATTACATTGCCAACTATAAACCATTTGATAAAGCTGGTGCATATGGAATTCAAGAATGGATTGGTTTAATTGGAATTTCAAAAATTGAAGGTTCTTATCCGAATGTAGTTGGATTACCAGTTGATAAACTTTACGCTAAACTAAAAGAATATGCTTGATTTTTTTCAAAATAAATATTTACATGAAGAAATTTCTACTTTAATAGTTTTACTAATTGTTGTTGTTCTTCGCTATTTTTTTGCCAAAGGAATAAGAAAATATGCAAAATCTCACGAAGCTTTAGAACACAGAACAAATTTGGTTATTAAATATGTCAATTTTCTAATTGGTTTATTGGCTATTATTACGATTATAGTGATTTGGGGTGTAAAAAAAGACCAACTTTTTCTATTTATTTCTTCTATTTTTACTGTCGTTGGTGTTGCCGCGTTTGCACAATGGTCGCTATTAAGTAATATTACAGCTGGAATTATTATCTTTTTTGCTTTTCCATTTAAAATTGGAGATCATATTAAAATTTTAGATAAAGATTTTCCCATTTCTGGAGAAATCATTGACATTAAAGCATTTTATATTCTTTTAAAAACACAAGAAGGAGAAACTGTTACTTATCCAAATAACATCCTAATGCAAAAAGGAATCTCAGTTTTAGATAATCATTCTGAAGTAAAAGAGTTTACAGATTAATCATAAATTAAATCTGTTTTCAGTTTTAAAAAATCCTTACAAAATGAATAATAACAGCCTTTTATTGTTATTTGTATTTCTCTATTGTACTTCAGGGATTTCTCAAACAAATTTTAAAGAGAAAGATACTATGAAAATGTACAAAAACATTGAAAACTATTCGGAGAAGAGTCGTTTTACAAAATTTTTACACAAACTTGTATTTGAACCTAGCAAAAAACCGTCAACTGATACTACATCCATAAAAAAGAAAATAGAAAAAAACTATTCTGCTTATGAAGGTAAAATTATAAGGAATATAATTATAGAAGTTATGGATCCATTTGGGTTTTCAGTCACAGATAGTACAAAAAAACCTCATAATTCATTAGAAAAAGCTGGAAACTCATTTCATGACAAAACTAGTAATTGGACCATTAAGAACTTGTTACTTATTAAGAAAAACAAACCTTTAGACACTTTATTATTAAAGGACTCAAAACGTATCATAAGAAGTCAAAAATATGTTAGAAGAGTAGAAATTGATGCTAGTTTAATTTCAGAAAAATCAGATTCAATAGATATTTACATTAAAGTGTTAGATGCTTGGAGTACTGTTCCTAATTTTTCTTCTTCTACCAACAAATCAACTTTTGAATTAAACGAATATAACTTTCTTGGCTTTGGACATCAACTAAAAAATTCATACCAAAAAAGTTTGACTAGCAATGACAATGCTTATAGTGTTAATTATATTGTGCCCAATTTTAAAAACACCTATATAAGTTCGACTTTAAATTATGATATCGATTTAGATAGAAATTATACAAAAAATATAAATATAGAAAGACCTTTTATTTCTGCCTTTATGAAATGGGCTGGAGGAATTAAAATTGGGCAACAATTTAGAAGCGAAATTCCTATTGACACAACATTTATTAGCGATAAACAAAATTTTAAATACAACAATCAAGACTTTTGGTTAGGAAGGTCGTTTAAAATTTTTAAAGGTAATTCAGAAAGAGATAGAACTACAAATTTAATAACATCAGCTCGTTTTTATCGAACCAATTATTTAGAAAAAGCTTCCCCTTTATATGATGAAAAAAATTACTATTCCAATGAACAATCATATTTAGTGGGGATCGGAATTGCATCACGACAATTTAAACAAGAAAAATATATTTTTAATTATGGAATAATTGAAGATATACCAACAGGAGTTGCTTATGGATTAACAGGTGGTTATCAAAGAAAAAATGATGCGTATCGTTATTATTTTGGAGGAAGATTTAGTTTAGGAAATTTTTACAATTGGGGTTATCTGAGTTCAAATATTGAATATGGCACTTTTGCTAAAAACTCTTCGGAACAAACTACTCTTTCGCTAAAGCTGATTTATTTCACAAATTTAATTGAAAGTAAAAAATGGAAATTCAGGCAATTTATTAAACCCGAACTAATTATTGGAACCAACAGAATTGATTCTAGATTTGATAGGGTGACGCTGAATGATAATTATGGAATTAGAGGTTTTAATAGTGATATTCTATTTGGTACAAAAAAATTACTGCTTACTTTTCAAACACAAGGCTATTCTCCTTGGAATTTAGGTGGATTTCGTCTAAATCCTTTTCTAAGTTATACTTTTGGAATGCTAAGTGATGATAACAATCACTTTACGAGAAGCAAAATGTTTTCACAATATGGAGCTGGTTTAGTAATTAGTAATGATTATTTGGTTTTTGATAGTTTTCAAATCTCCTTTTCCTTTTTTCCAAATATTCCTGGAATTGGCGAAAACATTTTTAAAACCAATGCTTTTAAAACTGATGATATAGGTTTTCAAAATTTTGATTTATCTAAACCTAAAATTATAGAATACAAATAGCAAATGTAAATTATGTAAGCATGTCCTAAAATTATATAACATATTTTTTGTGTAATTTGATGAACTTTACACTATGATTGAAACTAATTTAAAATAATAATTATGAAAACTATTATCAACAAAATGTCTTTTATGACTTTACTTATGGTCTTAACCATGTCATTAATTCCTACTTTAACATTTGCAAACGAAACAATTACAGCCAATCCAAATCCAGAAGTTCCTGCTAAAGTACAAGTGATGCTTGACCGTTTAGAAGAAATCAAAGAAATGGACAAATCTGAATTATCTAGATCTGAACGAAAAGAACTTAGAAAAGAAGTAAGAGTTATCAAAAAAGAATTAAGATCAACTGGCAATGGTGTTTATTTATCTGTTGGTGCAATAATATTAATTGTACTGCTTTTAATTTTATTATTGTAAACATAGAAAAGCAAAATAATAAACCAACTAGTTAAGAGCAATACTAATTAAATTATTGCTCTTAATTTTTTGTTAAAGAAATTCCAAAATTTCAGAAAATACTTCACGACAAATTTATAATTGCTATTTTTGAAGCTATTGCTAATAAAAAAGTAAAAATGCATCAATCAAAATTCAAATTTGTCCTATTATTTCTATTTTCTTTTATAGTTGTAAGCGCACAACAACCCAAAAAACCTTCTACTGGAGAAATCTATGAACAAGTTAAAAAACTAAACTTTTTAGGTTCAGTTTTATATTTAGCAGCTCATCCAGACGATGAAAACACACGACTAATTTCTTATTTTTCGAATCATTATCACGCACAAACTGCCTATTTATCATTAACTCGAGGTGATGGTGGACAAAATTTAATTGGACCTCAACTAAGAGAACAACTAGGAGCAATTAGAACACAAGAACTTTTATCAGCACGAAGAATCGATGGTGGACAACAATTTTTTTCTCGTGCCAATGATTTTGGGTATTCAAAATTGCCTTCAGAAACGTTTACCATTTGGAACAAACAAGAAGTTTTAGATGATGTAATTCAAACTATTGAAACCTTCCAACCTGATATCATCATCAATCGTTTTGATCATCGTTCTCCAGGAACAACTCATGGCCATCATACAGCAAGTGCCATGTTGAGTTTAGAAGCTTATGACTTAATTAAAAATAAACCAAAACGTGTCTTTTTTAATACTTCGTATTGGTTTTATGGAAGTCAAGAAGCATTTGATAAGGCCGATAAAAGTAATTTAGTTGCCATCAATGCTAATGTATTCTTCCCGATTTTAGGAAAAAGTAATTTTGAAATTGCTGCTTTAAGTCGAAGTCAACACCGTTGTCAAGGATTTGGCTCTACAGGATCTCGTGGTGATGAAATTGAATATTTAGAACTTTTAAAAGGGACAAAACCTGCTTCAGATAATATTTTTGAAGGAATAGATACTTCTTGGAATCGTTTAAAAGGTGGTGAAGCTATTGGCAAAATTTTAAATCCAATTGAAGAAAACTTTAATTTTAAAAATCCAGAAAAGCATATTCCACAATTAGTTGAGGCATATAAATTAGTCCAAAAATTAGAAGATTCTCATTGGAAAAAAATAAAATTAAATGAACTTTCAAATCTAATTCAAGCCTGTTCTGGTTTATATTTAGAAGCTATTAGTTCTACTGAAAAAGTAACAAAATCTGATACTTATTCTTTAAATATTGAAGCTATAAATCGTAGTGATGCAAATATGATTTTAAATGCTGTTACTTATGGAAATAAAACGGCTTCAGAAAAAAATATAACTTTAAAAAACAATTCAAAAATTAGTTTAAAGTTAGATAGTAATTCAATTCTAGTTGATTTTGATTATTCTAATTTATTTTGGCTGAAAGAAACACCAACGGTTGGAATGTATAAAGTTTCCAATAAAGCCATTCGAATTTTACCTGAAGAAACATTACAATTTCCTATAACTTTTTCTGTAAATATTGAAGGAAGAACTATTGAATTCGTTAAAAATGTTGTCTACAAGAAAAATGATCCTGAATTTGGAGAAACTTACATTCCATTCACTGTTTTACCAGAAGTTACAACTTCTATTGTAAACAAAGTATCAATTTTTAACGACAATCAACCTAAAGAAATTCAGGTTAAAATCATTTCACAAACCGAAAACACAAAAGGAACTTTATCTTTAAACATTGACAAAACTTGGAAAATTGAACCAACATCAATTGCTTTTGAAATTCCTCAAAAAAATGACGAAAGAACTGTAACTTTTAAAGTTTTCCCTCCAAAATCAGAAAGCACTTCTACTTTAGAAGCAGTGGTT
>NZ_CAXBFR010000126.1:0-8418 GCF_963975005.1 uncultured Flavobacterium sp. | reverse complement strand
CGTTTTAAACTTCCAGGAATATCTCCTGGAGCATTTAAGAACGCACCAACCACAATAGCAGGAGCAAACTGAGAATATCCTAAAAGGGATAGTACAACAAAAGGTGTCACCACAGCAAAAGATAGCCTGATACCTTTGTAGAAGTTGGATCCTTTTAGAAATAATTCTAAATTTTTTAAATGTTTGTTCAATGTTTTTGTTTATGTAAATTTCAAAATATTTTGTCCTACTATAGAATGTTGTCCATTATATAAAACTTTTACTGCTTTTGCTAACAGTTTTGTTTCCATTGGTTTTTGTGAATGGAATAGACCTAATTTGTTGAAGAATTTAATTACTTGAATTCCTATAACTTCCATTTTTCGTTCACTGTCTTCTCTTATTAAAATGGGTGGATTAAAAATAATTAATTTTGTAAAAGAAAGGACTTTCACAGCTTCTTCTAATTTTCCTTTCATTTTTGTGTAAAAAAGTAAGGAGTTAGAAGATGCATTAGAAGAGGAAATTAAAACATAATTATTTACATTATTGTCTTGAGCAATTTTGGCTAATTCATATTGATAGCCGTAATCGATTTTCCATTGAGCTTCTTTACTGCCAGCTGTTTCAAGGGTTGTACCTAAACAAGAAAATAAAATATCTCCATTTACTAGTGCTTTCCATTCTTCGGACTTATCAAAATCTATTATATGAACTTTTAATTTTTCATGTTCTATATTTACTTCTCGTCTAACAAAGATGTCAACTTGTTTATATGTTTTATCTTTTAAAATCATTTGTAATAACTCTTTTCCAGTTGCTCCGGTTGCTCCGATTATAAGTGCTTTCATTTGATATATTTTTGATTTTTTTCAGCTTTTATCAAATATACCAAAAACTTATACCGTTTTATCTTATCTGTCTTGGTTTATGATTTTCTTAATATATTTTCTATTTTTTCTTTGGCTAATTCGTCTACTAGTTTGTCTAAATAACGTACTTGTTGGGTTTAAGTAGTTTTTGTTTTCATACGTATATTTTTTTATAGTCGGTTTCTATATATGTGATACGTTTTGATTTTTGGTTTTAGAAAAAAAAGCACTTAGAACTAAAATTCTAAATGCTTTTTTTGTATTTTTTTATATAAATATAATTTATTCAGCGACTTTTTCTAACATTTCAATTTCAAAAACTAAATTTGTTTTTGCCGGAATTGGACCGCCACCTTTTTCTCCATACCCTAGTTGATATGGAATGAATACTAGTAATTTATCACCAAATTTCATTTGTTCTAATCCTTCTATAAATCCAGGTATTAAACCCTCTTTTTTTCCATATTCAAATGGAAAAGGTTGATAACCATTACTGTCAGCTCTTCTGTGATCATATTTTCCGTATTCTTTTGCTACTGCTTCATAACTTGAGTCAAACATTTCACCGTTTTCGAAATATCCAGCATAGTTTACACTTACATTAGTTCCTGCTGCAGGTTTAGCTCCTTTTCCGTTAGTAATAAGTACATATTCTAATCCAGAAGCTGTTTTAGTAGCTTTTTTTCTCATTTTAGTTAAGAAAGCCATTTTGTTTTTTGCTGCTTTTTCAGCTATTTCTTTTGCTGCTTTAACTTCTTCTCCTAATTTACTATAATAATCGCTGAACACTTTTTTGGCATCAAATTTTTTTGCTTCAGCACCAACTTTAATGATGTTTAGTTCCATTATTTGATCTCCTTGAGCAATAGTATTTACAACATCCATTCCTTCAAGAACTTCTCCAAAAACACTATGTTTGTTGTCTAACCAAGGTGTTGCTTTGTGTGTAATGAAAAATTGAGAACCGTTTGTTCCTGGTCCAGCATTTGCCATAGAAAGAATTCCTCCTTTTGTATGTTTTAATGATGGATCAAATTCATCTTTAAATTTATAACCTGGTCCACCTGCACCAGTTCCTTCTGGATCACCTCCTTGTACCATAAAATCGGCAATAACTCTATGGAATTTTAAGCTATTATAAAAAGGTTTTCCTTTTAATTTTTCTTCCACAAAAGGATTTGTCCCTTCGGCTAACGAAACAAAATTAGCTACAGTTATCGGGGTTTTTTGATATTCTAATTTTATTAAAATATCTCCTTTGTTGGTTTTCATTTGTGCATATAACCCATCTTCTTTTTGTGCAAAAGTGAAGATTGAAGTAAATAACAATGCAAGTGCTACTAGTTTTTTCATTTTAAATATCTATTTATTATTGTGGTGCTTTTTCAAGCATTTCTATTTCAAAAATTAAGTTTGATTTTGCAGGAATTGGTCCATTTGCTTGTTCCCCATATCCTAATTGATAAGGAATATAAGCAATTACTTTGTCACCAAACTTCATGTTTTCTAAGGCTTCTATAAATCCAGGAATCAATCCTTGTTTTTTCCCATAGTCAAAAGGGAATGGTTGATATCCTTTCATTTCTTTTCTTCTGACATCTAATCGACCGTATTGTTCTGCTACAGTTTCATAGCTAGTGTCAAACATATCGCCGTTGTCAAAATATCCTGCATAATTTACAAATACTTGAGTGCCTACTTTTGGTTTTGTTCCAGTTCCTTTGTTAATAATAACATACTCTAAACCTGATGCTGTTTTAGTAGTTTCTTTTCTTTTTTCAGTTAAGTAAGCTTCTTTTTCTGCTATTACTTGTTTTGCTTTTTCTTCAGCAATTTTAACAGCTTCAGCTTCAACTTTATAATAGTCTGTAAATGTTTTGACTGCATCAAATTTTTCAGCATCTGAACCATTTCTAATAATTGATACTTTTGTTATTGTATCGCCTTGCTCAATTGCGTTAACATTTTCCATCCCTTTAACTACCTCCCCAAAAACAGTATGTATATTATCTAAACGAGATTGATCATTGTGAGTAATAAAGAATTGACTTCCGTTAGATGCTGGTCCACCATTTGCCATGGATAGTGTTCCTGCATTTTTATGTGATAAAGTAGCCTCAAATTCATCTTTAAATTTATATCCTGGTCCACCAGTTCCATTTGCATTTGGATCACCACCTTGAATCATAAAGTTAGGAATAACTCTATGAAATGTTAAACCATCATAGAAAGGTTTATTTTTGTATTTTTCATCAACAAATTCATTTTTTCCTTCAGCTAAAGAAACAAAATTGGCAACAGTTATAGGTGTTTTTTGATATTCTAATTTTACTATAATATCTCCTTTTGAAGTTTCAATATTGGCAAATAATCCATCACCTAAATCAGCGTAAGGATTGTTTTTACATGATGTAAAAAGCGCTACAAGAGCGAAAAAAAATAAACTTAATTTTCTCATTTTTTAAATTAATTGTTAGACGTGTCTTTTTTTATGTCGTTTAAAGTTACTGTGCAAAGTAAAGGTTCGTTTGTACCTATCTTATTATTATCTCCGTGGTAACCAAAACCAGAGTGAGAAGGAAATAAGAACGTGATTTCTTCCCCTTTTTTCATTATTTTGATACCATCGCGTAAACCCATTAAAATGTTTTCTTTGTCTACATAATAGGTTTGTGGCTTTAATTCTTCTTTAGTGTAAATAGTTGTACCATCTAACTTTCTGATTTCGTAATCGAAATATGCAATATCTCCTCTTACAGGTGTGTTAGTTACTTCATCAACTTTAGTATTGTAAGAATACCAATACCCTTTTGGAGAAGAAATGTATTCGTTTAAACTATCATTTTTAATGAAATTTTCAATAGCTTTTTCTTCATCAGCGATTAGCACTTTATTTCTTTCGATAGATTCATTAATAAATGTACCAGACGATTGAGAAATTGGTTTTCGAGCTTGTTGGTTTGTACAATTAACAAAGAATGAACTTAAAATTAGGAGTACGATTAGTTTTTTCATTTTTCTTTTTTTTCAGTTGCTAAAATAGCAATAAATTTTTTTACAGTATCCTGTAATGACAATAATGATTTTCCTCCAGCAGCATTTATATGTCCGCCACCACTAAAATGATTTCGTGCAAATGCATTTACATCAAAATCTCCTTGTGAACGGAATGATATTTTTACGATACCTTCTTCTTTATTTTCGATAAAAATTACTGCAAATTCTATGCCTTTTATAGATAATCCGTAATTAACAATACCTTCGGTGTCACCTTTTTGGTTGTTTGCACTATCTAATTCATCTTGTGACAAAGTAATGTATGACGTTTTATATTCTTGTAAAACAACTAAATTATTTAAAGCCATTCCAAGAATTTTAAGACGATTCATTGAAGAATTGTCAAAAAGTTGGTTGTGAATTGCTGAATTGTTTACTCCTTTATCAATTAAATCGGCTACAACTCTGTGTGTTGTTCCAGTTGTTTTTGGATATCTAAAACTCCCTGAGTCTGTAGTAATTCCTGTATAAATGCATGTAGCTATTTCTTTATCAATGCTGTCTTTATAACCTAATGCAACTATAAAATGATAAACCATTTCACAAGTTGAACCATAAGCAATATCAGAAAAAGTAAATTTAGCATAATCGTCTGGTGCTTGATGGTGATCAATCATCGCCATCGGAATATCTAATGTTTCAAGATAAGCTCCCATTACATCACCTGTTCTGTGTAAAGCATTGAAATCTAAAGTAAAAATTAATTTACTGCTTTCAATTTCTTTTTTGGCTCTGTCGTTTTCACGTTCAAAAACAAGAATTTTATCTGCATCTGGTAGCCAAGCTAAAAAATCTGGAAATTCATTTGGAGCAACTATTACAACTTGATGATCTAGTTTTTTTAAGAAATGATATAAAGCTAAAGTAGAACCCATTGCATCACCATCTGGATTTCTATGTGGAATAATGCTGATTTTTTTGGGAGCTAATAAAAGTGCTTTTAAATCTTGTAATTCTGTTTGATTAAACATTTATTTTTAATTATTTTGAAATGAATATTCCTAAACTAACTGCTAAAACTCCTAAAATTAACGATAGAGAAGTATATAAAAGTGCTAGTTGGTAATTTTGATTCTGAATCATGTTTATGTTTTCTAATCCAAAAGCTGAAAAGGTGGTAAAACCGCCACAAAAACCTGTGATTAAAAGGAGTTTTAATGTTTCATTTTGGCTATTGTTTTTTGCTAGATAGCCAACAAGTATACCAATAAATAAGCAACCAATAATATTTACAATAAAAGTTTGGTATGGGAAATTTGAAATCGATTTTTTTGAAACAATCCAATGAACTAAATACCTCAGAACACTGCCTGAAGCTCCACCGATTGCTACTAAAAATAAATTTTTTAACATAGTTAACGAATTAAACTAAAATGGCCTTTTACAATTCTTCCGTTTTCAAAAACAATGGTGTACCAATAATCATCTGCAAAAAGGGTCTCACCATTAAATTTTCCATCCCAACCATTTTGATTGGCTTTGAAACTGTAAATTAACTTTCCATATCTGTCAAATATAGTAATAATGGTTTTAGGTTGCAAAGCTAATAAAGGAACTTGCCAATATTCATTTAAACCATCACCATTTGGAGTGAAATATTTTGGTGCTGCTAATATTTGAAAAGTTCCAGGTGTAATGCCACATCCTTTTGTGTCTTTTATGAAGAAAGAATAATTTCCAGTTTGAAGATTTGTAAATGTATTACTGTCTTGATAATTGAAACCATTTAATGAAAATTCATAATCACCATTTCCAGAAACTTGAATAATTGCTGAATTGTTTTCAGAAAAATCGTTAATTGTTATGCCCGTTATTGTTGCAGGTTCTGATGCTGTTACAAAAAAGGATTTAGTGTCGTTACATCCATTTAAATTAGTTGCAGTTACAGTATAAGTTCCTGAAGTGTTTACAGTAATTGAAGCTGTGTTTTGAACAGGATTAGTATTCCAGTTATATGTTGCAAATCCACTAGGAACAGAAATAGAAGTTAGAGTTCCATTACAAATACCTACGTTTTCATCGGTGCCTAAATCTAAACTAGTTACATTTAATTGAATAGGAAAATCTGAGTAGCAAGGAACATTAATTACTCTAGCATATATAGTTTGCGAATTTGGAGTTGTGTTAGTATAATTTGCAGGAAGTTGATTACCACTTGTCATACTGTCATATAATCCTACTTGATAAGAAGCGGGTAAATTAGTAAACAATTGAGATTTTATTGTATTTAAGTCAAAATTGGTTTTGCCATCAATCGTTCCGTCAGTATCACATTTGTTAAACACAGTTTGATTTTGAATTAAAACCGGTGCATATTCAATATCAATATCTCCGTCAGAAATACATAATCCATTTATATTTACTTCTACTTTATAAGTTCCAGCATTTACTACTGTATAAGTTGAATTTATTTCTCCGGCTAACAAAACATTATTCTTAAACCATTGATACGTATTTGTACCATTTTGTATAGCGTCTAAAACTAAAGTTTCGTTATTACATAACGGATTTCCATCAGCAATTAGTCTATCATTACCTAAATCTAATCCAAAATTAAAACTTCCTCCACCTATAAAAATGGCTGAATCATAGCGATAATTTCCTTCATCAGCAATTACTAATTTAATGTGATACAATGTATTAGGTAATACTGTTGCTTCAGCTTTTAAGATTACGGTTTGCCCATTAAAATTGATTGGATAATTCGAATTGTTATAGCCTCCAAAATATTGTTCGTTTTGGGCTCCACAGCTATTTCCAATTTGTGGATGAACAGTAGTGACTAAAACGGGTGTATTTGTATTTGGAATTAATGCTAAATTTTGATACGTTGAAGAACCAACGGGTTTTAATAAAAACGCAAAACCGTCAGAATAAGTACATGGTGCTGTTCCTTGATATTCTTCTGAAGCAAAAATATAGTCAAAACTAAATTTACTTCCAATTGTTGTAAAATCAAATTCTAATACAGTTGCATTAAGTGTGTTTGAAATACTTAAGGCTTGTTGTAAATCTGAATCACCAGTCCAATTAACTCCATTGTCGTCTGAAAGGGTATTGTTTGGACCAACAGTATTTGAAGCTTTTCCAGTACTTAGAACTACACCGTTTTGAAATGGAAAAATTGAACTATTTCCATCAAAAAAAGCATAACTCTTTTGGCCTGTACCAAAATCTCCTCCTGAAACTGAAAAATTAGAAACGGTTGCACACGGACTGTTAATTAAAACGTCTTGAATTAACTGTTGAGCTGTATAATTTTCGTCAATTGTAATATTTTGACTGTAATTTTGTTGACTAAAAAATACAGTTAAAATAAGCGGTATTATATATTTTATTCCTTTCATAGCGAAGGCAAAGATACTACAAATCTCTTTTCTTTACTATGTAATAAGAACCAAAAATAAAAATTGCAGTCCAAATAATTACAATTAACATAGTTGAATAATGTACACTGTAATCTTTGACGTTATCAATGCCTACTTGACTACCAATAGTTTTGGCAAAATTTAATCTCGTTAAAGGTTCAACTATTAGATTTGACATAGATTCTAAAGGCATAAAATCATATATTTTATCAATAAAAGTTTCTGCATTATTTTTTTGACCTAGAATTCCATATTTAAGAACGGCAAACGAAATATTTTCAAACATATACCAGAAAAACAAAAAACCTAAAGCAAAAGCTGAACGTTTAATTAAAACGCCTAAGAATAAACAGAAAGAGAAAAAGGCTACAAGTTTTACAAAAAAGGCCAATAAATAATCAATTTGGGAAAAAATGATTCCAATTTCAGTGTAAGAAGAATACATCGTGCCTAAAATTAGGGATACAATAAAAACAAATAAAGTTGAAATTAAAGCAAATAAAATAACCGTAATAAATTTAGAAAGCACAAATTCTTTCTTACTCATTCCGTCAATTAAATTCTGTTTTAAGGTACCATAACTGTACTCATTTGCCATCATGGAAACAATTACAACGGCTAAGAATATCTTGAAATAATCAGCCACATAAGTATTAAAATGCCAAATAAAAGGGAAATTAAATACACCTTGATCTGCCACACTTATATGAATTGGACCAATATCAAATTCAATAGCAGCTATTAATGAAATTAATGTTAATAAAACAAAGTAAGTTATAGTTAATACTTTGCTTGCTCTGTTTTTCCAAAGTTTTTGAAATTCTATATTGAGTAATCGTATCATTTTTATGGTTTTAGGTAATGGGAGAAATGGAATTGGTTATTTAGTCAATTGTAAGAATTGTTCTTCTAGACTATGCTTTCTTTTGATTAATTGACTTAAGATGATTTTGTTTTCAAAAAGAAATTGGTTTAATTCTTCAGCCTCTAATTTACCTTTTAGATTAACAATTACTTTTCCTTCTTCTTCAACACAATTTTTAACTGAAGGGTGATTGTTTAAAACTTGCATTAAAAGCGAATTATCATTGGCTTGTAATTCGAAGAAACCTTCATTTGAAGCCATTTCATCTACCAAACCT
>NZ_CAXBFR010000125.1:0-8422 GCF_963975005.1 uncultured Flavobacterium sp. | reverse complement strand
CATTATTTGGATTTGGATATAATGAAAAGTCAGTTAATCCAAAAGTTTCAGATTTTAAAACTGGCACTAATTCTGATTTACATAAATTGAAAGTTACGTCATTAAAAGTACCTACATTTCCATCTCCAACTACAACATCAGTTAAGAAAAACACCCACTGACCTGCAGAATTTAACCCTACAAATGGAGTAAATGGATCTAAAGGTAATGTTGGAGCCAAACTAGTTGTACTAGCACAATTTACCGCAGTACCTTGTGAATCATATAGTAAATTAATATTAGCACTTCCTGAGCAAGAACCAGAACTTAATCTTGTTACTCCTGTAGTTTGTGAAGGATGTCTGTAACCAAAATAAAGGTTTCCTGCATTTGGATGCGTTAAATTTGGTCTAATATTAATATCTGTTAATGTAAATGAATCCGTAATAGTAAATCCTAAACCAGCGTATGAAGCTGCATTTTCACTAATAGGTGTTCCAACTTGAAAAGTATAATCTGTACAACTGTTTTGAGTTTGATAGGTATAATTTCCAATAGCAATATTTTTAGTATTTATATCATAATAAATATTTCCAGTTGGTTTAACCATAACTCTACAGTTTGGCGAAGTAATGTTTGGTACGGTAATAGCATAAGAACCATTATTTGGTACACTTGAAGCCAAAGTAGTTGCAAAAGTTTGTCCACCATCAGTTGACAATAAAATATCAACATTTGCAGAACCTACTAAAGACGTTGTGTTATTTACTGTCCAAGTTATTGTTTGAGAAGAACCTTGAGCCCAAACAAGTTGATCTGTATTTTGAGAAGTCACGTCAAATGGTCCAGCAGCAACTGAAACAGTTAATAACATTTCATCAGTACCTGTTTGACCACCACCAGCAACATTGTCTCTAGCTGTTAAACTAAAAATCATAACTCTTGCAACAGAGTTTACTGATTCCCAATCTGCTGTTAATGTATTATTTAATACACTACCTATCTTAGGCATATATCTAAATGGCACAGCCTCTGGATCTCTAGATCTCCAGTTTGCTCCATTTGTTTTTGTAGGAGATACCAGAGAACCTGTTGCGCCAAGACCCGGGCTTGTTGCGTCATTATTTTGTTCCCAACAATAAGTTAAAGGGTTTCCACCTGAATCAGTAGCAGAACCAGTTAATATAAATGGTGTACTTATAGGAATTGTCCAATCGCTACCAGCATTTACTACTGGAGTTCCATGAGTAATAGCAGTATCTACAGTACATGTCTTTGTCAATAAATTAGTTTGAATTTGCAAAATACTTCTATAAGTAAAATAATCATCAGAATGAGCTTGTACATCTGTTGCCCCTGTAATACCAGCATAACCCATAATTGTTGAACCAGATCCTGGCTCTACATTTACAGCATTGTTTTCTGTTCCATGAGAGAAAGTATGATTTCCTCCTAATTGATGACCCATTTCATGAGCCACATAATCAATATCAAAATTATCCCCTAATGGAACACCATCTGCCGGAGAAGTAAAACCACTTCCTTTGCTTCCGTCTGTACTACAAACACAACCAATACATCCTGCATTTCCACCACCACCTGAAGCACCAAATAAATGTCCAATGTCATATGTAGTAGTTCCTAATACGTTCGTTAAAGTTGTTTGTAACTCACCATTCCATGCACCACCAGAACCTGCTGCTGCTGCTGAATAAGGGTCAGTAGAAGCATTATAATATATAACATTAGTACTATTTGCAGTAATATTCATGTGTAGAGCTAAATCTTTCTCAAAAACTCCGTTTACTCTTGTCATTGTAGCATTAAATGCAGCCAAAACTAAACCAGATTGAGCAGCACTTGTTGCTCCAAAATAATTTGAATATTCTGCTGTACATGACATTGCTAATCTAAATGTTTTTAAAACTCCATTGCTAGATCTTAAACCATTTGAGTTTGCTTGTAAATTAGAAATAATTTCTTGATCAACAGTCGAACATGTAAAAGGCAAGTTTCCTTTTACTCTAGATGAATTATAAACTGCATAAACTGAACCATCAGCTGAATATTGTTCAATAAACTCATTACGCTTTCCTGCTCTAAAAATCATTGCTTGAATTCCGTTTGGATCAACACTTAGTCTTACTTGAGCATATTTATCATCTATTCCAATACCTACATAAGAACGAATATCTGGATATTGAGCTTGTAAATCTGAATCGAAATTTGAAGCTTCAAAAAACTCATATCTTTCCATATTACCATCAATATTAGGTAATGAAATTATAGTACTTGATTTTTTTGCAACAAATCTATCTGGTGACGATTGTAATAATTGTTTTAATGTTTGCACATTTGTTTGAAACAATTTAAATTCTTGTGGGAAAGATTGCCTTTCCACATTTTTGTTAACTTTAGTTACATCTTTTTTTGACGCTGACTTCCAACTAGCGGTAGTTTGAGCATAAAAACTAGATGAAATAAGTATACTAAAAGTAAATAGTAATAATTTTTTCATAATTAAGTTTTTTAATAGTTAGTAAATGTATTAAAGTAATTTTATTTAAACTAAAAAAAATAGCGAGAAATGTCATAATTAACATTTCTCGCTATAATTCTTAAATAAAATATTTATTATTCTACAATAATCTTTTTAACTTCTTTTCTAGATCCATCTTGAACCGTAACAAGATAAATTCCTGACATAATGTTATTAAGATTTAATGTTTGATTAAATAATCCATTATTTTTATAAGCATTTGAATAAACTTCTCTTCCTCTCAAATCATGAACACTAATGTTTATGTTATTTGTTGATTCTGAATTAAATTGAACTGTAAAATTACCATTATTTGGATTTGGATATAATGAAAAATCAGATAACCCAAAGCTTTCAGCTGAAGCTGTAATAGATTGAGAACAAACCTCAATAGACCATGAATTAACTGTACCTGGATCTGCATTATAAAAATCAGTTGCTGATAAAGTCCAAGTTCCATTAGAAACTAATCCATTAAAAACCGCTAAAGGAGAAGCTGGAGAAAATGTCCCTGTCATGTTTGCAACACAGCTAAAAGATGGAGAACCATCACTCATCGTTATATTAAAATTATCATTCGACCCACATGATCTGTTCCAAACTAAATCTTGAGTTGCGTTTGGATGACTAATTCCAATAACCAAATCATTTGGCCATGTATGAGTAACATTTAAACCAATATTAACATCTGATAAAGTTCCCGTAACTGGTACAATTATAGTATTAGTTGCGGTTGCTCCAGGAACATTAGCTCCCGTTCCATCAGGAATTGGTAAAGAAGTTGCATTTGTATATGTATTACAAGAATTTGTTATAACAAACCCCACTGCGAAATCTTTTGAATTAATATCATAATAAATATTTCCAGTAGGCTTAACCATTACTCTACAAAATGGTGCGGCTACATTTGGAACAGTGATTACTTCTGAACCGTCATTTAATGTATTTGATGCTAATGTTGTTGTGAATGTTTGACCACCATCAAGCGATAACATAATATCAACATTTGCAGAACCAACTAATCCAGTTGTTCCATTTACAGTCCATGTGATTGTTTGCGTTGACCCTTGAGTCCATGAAATCCCATCAGCTGCCTGAGATGTAACATCAAATGGCCCAACTGTTCCTGAAACATTCACTATCATTTCATCTGTACCAGTCTGAGCTCCATTTACAACATTATCTCTTCCTGTTAAAGTGAAGTTTAAAGTTCTTGCAACCGAAGAAACAGATTCATAATCCGATGTTAATGTATTTGATAAAACACTCGCTAATTTTGGCATATATCTAACGCCTGTTGTCTCTGGATTTCTAGATCTCCAGTTTGGACTAGTTGTGTTTGTAGGTGAAACGGTAGTAAATGCAACTGTTGCATTATTGTTTTGTTCCCAACAATATGTTAGCGGATCGTTGTTTGGATCTGTTCCAGAACCTGTTAATATAAATGGAGTACTGTTTGGAATAATCCAATCAGAACCTGCATTCATAACTGGAGCACCGTGTGTTATTGCTATTGTTGTTGGACAAGTTTTACTCAATAAGTTAGTTTGAACTTGTGCTATACTTCTATAAGCAAAATAATCATCTGAATTTTGTTGCACATCTGTTGAGCCGGTAATACCTGCATATCCCATGATTGTTGAGCCCGATCCTGGCTCAACATTTACGCCAGTTCCTTCTAAGCTCATTGAAAACGTATGATTTGCTCCAAATTGATGGCCCAATTCATGCGCAACATAATCAATATCAAAAGTGTCTCCAGCTGGAACTCCATCTGCAGGAGAGGTAATACCCCTTCCTTTTGTACTTCCTGCACCAGATGCAACACCATCTACGCAAAGACAACCGATACAACCTGCGTTACCACCACCTCCTGAAGCACCAAACATATGCCCAACATCATAAGCTGCATTATTGGCCGCTAAAGCAGTAGAAGGGCCTGTTAAAGTTGTGTTTAAAGCAACTTGTAACTGCGTATTCCAACTAGCCAGTGTTGTATATGGATCAGTTGCTGGATCATAATAAATTACATTTGTTGATTGTGCAACAATATTCATATGAACTGCAAAATCTTTTTCAAACACTCCATTAACTCTAGTCATTGTAGCATTAAAAGCAGCTAAAACATTTGCAACTTGTGCAGAACTAGTTGCTCCAAAATAATTTGAATACTCACCATTACATGACAAAGCTAATCTAAGTGTTTTTAAAACTCCATTACTAGCTCTTAAGGTTTGAGGGTTAATGTCATTTATAACGGCATGGTCTTCTGTAGAACATGTAAAAGGTAATTTCCCTTTGTTTCTTGATGAATTGTAAATTGCATAAACAGAACCGTCTTGAGAATATGGCTCCATGAATTCACTTTGTTTTCCTGCTCTAAAAACCATTGTTTGAATTCCACTTGGATCAAAACTTAATCTTATTTGAGCATTTTTATCATCCAAACCAATCCCAATATAAGAACGAATATTTGGATATTGAGCTTGTAAAGCTGCCTCAAAATTTGATGCTTCAAAAACTTCAAATTTTTCCATTATACCCTTTACATTAGGTAAAGAAATTATTGCATTTGATTTTGTTCTTGAAAATCTATCTGGTGCAGATAAAAGTGATTGTTTAATTGCATCAACATTTACTTGATACAATTTAAATTCTTGAGGAAAAGATTCTCTTTCCACATTTTTATTTGTTTGAGCAACTTCATTTTTAGATATTTCTTTCCAAATCTTGCTGGTTTGAGCAAAAATATTTGAAGAAAACACTAAAAATAAAGAAAAAAGTAGTAATTTTTTCATAATTATGGTTATAATAGTTAGTTAACAAATTTAATAAAAAATAATTTGTTTATAAGAAATTAAACAAATTATTTGACAATGTTAGGATTTTAAGTATCAATATCAATACTTTTGTATTTTTATATAACTATTTTGAATACATTCCAGTCTATCTTTGATTACAATAAGAAAAAGAAAAGCATTTTGACTTTAGGGACCTTTGATGGCGTTCATATTGGTCATCAAAAAATACTACAAAAACTTGTCAAAGAAGCTAAAGCTAGTGATTTAGAAAGTATTTTACTAACTTTTTTCCCTCATCCTAGGATGGTTTTGAAACAGGATGAGAAAATTCAGCTACTTAATACAATTGATGAAAAATCAAAATTAATTGAAAAAACTGGCGTTCATACTTTAATTATTCATCCTTTTGATTCTACCTTTTCTGAACTGTCTGCAGAAGAATTTGTGAAAAAAATTCTAATTGACAAACTAAACTTAGCTAAAATAATAATTGGTTATGATCATAAATTTGGAAAAAACAGATCGGCTGATATAAATGACTTAATCATTTTAGGAAAAAAATATAATTTTGAAGTAGAGCAAATTTCCGCAAAAGAAATTGACGATATTTCAATAAGTTCTACAAAAATTAGAAAAGCATTATTGAATGGAAATATTGAATTAGCAACTAGTTATTTAGGACATGATTATTCTTTATTTGGCTTAGTTGTAGAAGGGGAAAAAAATGGTAGAACTATAAATTATCCAACGGCTAATCTTAAAATTTCTGAAGATTATAAACTAATTCCTAAGAATGGTGTTTATATTGTTTCTAGCTTTATTGATAATAAAACTGTTTTTGGAATGATGAATATTGGGAACAATCCAACTGTTCAAGGCATTTCTGAAAGTATTGAAATCCATTTTTTCGATTTTAATGAAGAAATATATGCTAAAGAAATTTGTGTTAACTTATTATCAAGAATTAGAGACGAAAAAAAATTTGATTCTTTAGATGAATTAAAAAAACAATTAGACTTGGACAAAGAATATTCGAAAAATTACATTTTAAAAATATAGTTAACTCCTCCTTAATTTCTTTTTCAAATTTTTATTAGCTTTTTTATGCCCCAAACGTATCTTGGAAAATGGAATTATTAATTTCATAATGAATAGATTGTTTTGGAATAATTTAACTAAATTTTAAGCATTGGTTTTCAATGTTTTATGTTTTTTTAATTAAATTTAACATAAAACAACAAATTATGAAAAATAATATTGAATTTAAAAATGGAATTTTAATCTTTCTTGGCATTGGACTATTTTTTCTTCTATTAGACCTTTTTGGTTTTGCCGATAAAAATTATTTAAGAATTTTAAATGCTTTTATTGTTCTTTATGGAATTAATGAAACATTAAAAACGGTAAATCTGAGTACTTAGAAAATTTTTTTTCAGGTTTTAAAACAGGCATTATTGGTGTGGGATTAAGTATCATTGGTTTAATTGTTTTCATTTACATTAAAGGTGGCGAATCCTACTTAGATAGACTTTCTGATACATTCTTCTTTGGAAAAGACAACAACATAGTTAAATATTGTAGCATCTTATTTTTCGAAGGAATTGCTTCAAGTTTAATTGGATCATTTACATTGATGCAGTATTGGAAAGATGTTGCGTTAAAACCTAAGGTCAAATAAAACAATTTTAATAAAAAAGGGATTGCTAAACAGAACAGCAATACCCTTTTTTTTCTATGCTAAGATTTAAAATAGTATTTTTTTAGTAACTACTTTACCATTTTCAAAAGTAGTTTTTACAATTAAAGCTTCTCTTGTTGGTATCAATTTATCTAAAATAACTTCTGTTGTATTGATTTTGTTTTTTGTATAAACTACTCTTCCTAATAAATCAAATACAATAACTGACTTTATATTCTCTGATGCAGAAAGAGTTACTCTATTATTAGAAACAATTACTAAACCGTTTGTGCTTTCAAATTCAGGGTTACTTAAAGTTGTGTTTGTGTACCTTAAGACAAATCTATCATTAAACTCTCCAATAGTGGTAGTAAATGTATATGGAACTAGTCTTAAATCATGAATTAGATTTAATAATTTATCTTCTAAATAGATGTTTTGAGAGATATCTGAGAATAATCCATCAACAGATGCTATTGCAATAGTGTAATTTCCTGCTATTTGAATAAACATTCCCAGTGGAACTAGATCATTAGTATCAAACGGAACTGGTCTTCCTTGAATAGTTTGCTTTTGTGTATTTATTAATGAGTAAAGTTTATAAGAATCAACCTCTATTAAAGCATCATACATTCTGTCTTTAGCTAAAGTAGCTCCGGGAACATATCCCACAAGAGTTCTTGTTAAAACAGAATTAGGTGAGATTAAATCTAACCAAATTCTACTTTGATCAACACTAGTGCTTGTAGTACTGTTTTTAAAAAAAGAGGAATTATCATATACAGCTCCACCAGCTGTTCTCCTGTAAGAGTTCTTAAACGTAATAGTCGATGAGCCTGAAGTAGTAGTATTTATTGGTGGATTAACATCTGTTTCACCGGCCTCTAACATTCTAACAAAGAATCCTTGACCAGAAGCAATATTCCCGTCAAATACACCAGGTATTGTAGATCCTGTTCCATTAGAAACAATATAATCACTGTCTGAATAGTTATAGACATAATTTTGATAAAATGGACTTCCATTCGAAGTAGTTGGTATAGATGAATGTGTCCATAACCTAACACTTCCTTCAATACTAGTGTTTTCTGTTACTAAAGAATTTGCAGATATGGCTGAAGGATATGGATTTCCAATTAGGTTCCAACAATCATCAGTACCTGTTGTGTCACCTCTACTAATCCCAACACTAACTATTCCATTATTAGGCTCTCCTCCCTGAAATGTAACTGGCAAAGCGGCAGCTGTTGTAGCACCATTTGAAGCTCTAGCAATATATCCTTTTGCGGTAAGCATAGTACCAGAAGCAGTTAACCAATTTCCTTGTGTACTATTTGCGTTTGCAGCTGTTGGGCTCCATTCAAATCTATGAGAGCTTGGCAAAGTACTTACTGCAAAACCTTGAATTGGTGATGACCAATATAT
>NZ_CAXBFR010000124.1:0-8545 GCF_963975005.1 uncultured Flavobacterium sp. | reverse complement strand
TGACTATTTTACATAAAAAAATAGTTCCAAGCACAAATGAAGATGAAAAAAGCAATTCTATCATGATTTTAGGAAGTGCTTTAGTTGCTTCTTTAGCTTTTACATTTACAGATAGTTTTTGGTTTAATGCTACCGAAGCAGAAGTTTACGCTATGGCTTCCCTATTTATTGCTCTTTTACTTTGGTTAGCCTTGAGATGGGAACAAGAAATGGATGAACCTAGAGGAAACAGATGGTTAGTCTTGATATCTCTAGTGATTGGACTTTCTTTTGGTGCTCACTTTATGGCATTACTAACTATTCCATCAATTGGAATTCTTTATTACTTTAAAAAGTATAAAGAGATCACTCTTAAAAACTTTATTATTGCTAATGTTGTTGTAGTTGTAATTTTGTTCTTTGTATTTAAATTCTTACTCCCATATACGTTGTCATTCTTTGGAAAAACTGAGATATTTATGGTAAATACTTTCGGATTACCTTTTAACTCAGGGACAATTTTTGCCTTCTTACTTATTATAACTTTCTTTTATTTTGGATTAAACTATACGCGAAAGAAAGGACATGTATTTTATAACACTATTTTACTTTGCTTATTATTTATTTTAATTGGTTTTTCGACTTGGATAATGTTGCCTATTAGAGCAAACACGGATATTCCAATCAATGAAAACAAACCATCTGATGCTGCCGAAGTCTTAGCTTATTATAACAGAGAGCAATATGGAGAGCAAAAAACGTTTTATGGCCCAATGTTTTCAGAATCTTATGCAGGAATTGACGAAAACAATCCTTATTTCGATGAAAAACCCAATTATGAGAGAGATTATACCACTGGAGAATATGTAATTACTAATGATTACAAAAACGGAAATCAAAATTTGGATGACAACCACAAAGGATTTATGCCAAGGATGTGGAGTACTGATCATGCTGAAAACTATATGCTTTTTACAGAACCCTTAGAGTTTAGAATAAATCCAGAATATTCGCATGAAGACGAATTAGTTCAAATAGTTTCTGAATTTAGAACAGCTTATGCTCAAGGAAAAGTAGATTTAGAAGACTATTCTGCATTTTTAAAAGGATATGGAGATTATTTGATAATCGAAAAACCTTCATTTGCCAACAACATGAAGTTCATGTTTGAATACCAATTTGGCTACATGTACATGAGGTATATGATGTGGAATTTTGTTGGTCGTCAAAATGATCTTCAAGGAAAATACGATAATGAAAATGGTAATTGGATTAGTGGAATTAAACCATTAGACGAAATTAGACTAGACAATCAGTCTAAATTGACATCTGATATGAAAAACAATAAAGCAAGGAACACTTACTATTTCTTACCTTTTATTTTAGGTATTGTGGGAATGATTTTTCATGCAAGAAAAGATTTAAGAAGTTTCTATGTTCTTCTAGCATTATTTTTATTTACAAGTTTTGCCTTAAAGATATTCTTGAATGAAAGACCTTTTGAACCACGTGAACGTGACTATGCGGTTGTAGGGTCATTTTATGTATTTGCCATGTGGATTGGCTATGGCGTCTATGGTATATATGAAGGATTAAAAAAATTCTTAAGCCCAAAAATTACAATTCCTGTTGTTTTAGCTGCAACTATGTTGGCTGGACCAGTGCTTTTAGCTAAAGAAAATTGGGACGATCATGATCGTTCTGGAAAATATACAGCCTTAGCATTAGCGAAAGCTTATTTAGATTCGTGTGATCCAAATGCAATCTTATTTACAATAGGAGACAATGACACATTCCCGCTTTGGTATGCTCAAGAAATTGAAGGCTATAGAACTGATGTACGAATTGTAAATACCAGTTTATTAGCAACCGATTGGTATATAGATCAAATGAAAAACAAAGCTTATAAATCTGAACCTTTGCCAATTTCTTTTACAAGAGATCAGTACAAAGGTAGTAACAGAGATGGTGTTCTTTTTGTTGAAAAAACTAAAGAACCGTTAGTCTTAGATGAAGTTTTAAAGTTTATTAAACTTGAAGACGAAAGAGCAACTGTTGAAATGAACAGTGGTCAAAGGCTACATTATTACCCATCAAATAAAATAATTATTCCTGTTGACAGAGAAACTGTTATTAAAAATAATGTTGTAGCAAAACAATTTCAAGATTCGATTGTTCCTGCAATGTACCTAACTATTAAAGGAAATGCTCTATATAAAAATCGTTTAATAATGCTTGACATTCTGAATGAAAACAACTGGAAACGACCGATGTATTTTACAGGTGGAAGTTTTGCTGACGAAGATTTCTTATGGTTAAAAGATTATTTAGAATTAGTTGGAAATTGCTACAAAATTGTCCCAATAAAAACACCAAAAAAAGAAGGTGGAAGTCCATTAGACATGGGTATTATTGATAGGGACAAAATGTATGATATCATAATGAAATTAGATTGGGGAAATAGTGGAAATCCTGATATGCTGCACGACACAGAAACACGAAAAAATGCTGTTTCCTATCGTTCAAATATTGCTCGATTAATGGAAGTATTAATTAATGAAGGTAAAAAAGAAAAAGCAGAAAAACTGATTGATTTAGCTATGGCAAAAATGCCAATTGAACAATTTGGTTATTACACTTTAGTTGAACCTTTTGCAACTGGATATTATGAATTAGGCCAGAAAGAAAAAGCACAAAAAATAGTAAAAACGTTAATCGGTAAATATCAAGAAAACTTGACGTATTATAAAAGTTTAACCATCAATCAACAAAACAGATTAGTAAATGATATTAGTCTAGATATTGAAAGATATAGAAGTTTATTAGAAATAATTGAAAGTGCAAATGATAATAATTTCTATGCAACTGAAAAAATAAAATTCAACAACTATAATAAAATGTTTGAGCGTTTTAACAGAGATATGTTGAAATAATTTAAAAATCAAAGCCTACTAAGACAAAAACTTATTAGGCTTTTTTTCTTTTCAATGGTAAAAGTTCCAAAATTCATAAAAAAAATATTCTGCAATCAGGTTTGGGACATTCCGAATTCTGAAAACAAAATATACCTAACATTTGATGATGGACCAACACCTTTAGTGACAGAATGGGTTTTAGATGTTCTTGAAAGGGAAAACATAAAAGCAACATTTTTCTGCATTGGAAACAATATTGAAAAGCATCCTGACATATTAAAAAAAACAATTGCAGCTGGGCATTCCATAGGGAATCACACCTTTAATCATTTAAAAGGATGGAAAACCTCAACAAAAAAATATCTTGAAAATGTTGATTTATGTAGTAATATTATTCAACAATTTACAATCAAAAATCTTCATTCTTCACTCTATCGTCCTCCTTATGGGAAAATAAAAACCAAGCAAACTAAATTACTTAGAGCAAAAGGTTTTAAAGTTATAATGTGGGATGTTTTAAGCAAAGACTACGACCAAGCCATTTCGCCCGAAAAATGCCTAGAAAACACAAAAAAAACAACTTCTGGGAGCATCTTAGTTTTTCATGATAGTTTAAAAGCACAGAAAAACCTTGAGTATACTTTGCCTAAAGCTATTAAATTTTTAAAAGAAAAAGGATTCGTTTTTGATACGATAAATTAAGCTTGCTCTTTTACGATGTTTATCAAAGTATTAGCATCTAATTCACCACTTTGTCTCCAAACCATTTGACCTGATTTGTAAATCATCAAAGTAGGCAAACCTTTAATACGAAGTGCTTCTGCAAGTTCTTGATTTTTGTCAATATCAATTTTTATCACTTTGGCTTTATCACCAAGCGCTGCTGCTACATGACGAATTACTTCGTTCATTGCAATTGAAGGCTCATTCCATTCTGTAAAAAAATCTAACAAAACAGGAACTTGAGCATCTATAAGTTCTCCAAATTTTGACATAAATTTGATGTTATTTAAAGTAAAAAATTAATTTTACCATACAATTTATTGTACAAATGTAGTATTTTTAATGAATTACGCTACTTTTTTACTTTTTTTTAACTCAATTACGGTAATTTCAGGCATAATCCCAACTCTACCAGGATAAGCATGAAAACCAAAACCACGATTAACATAGACATATCTACCCTTGTTTTCATACAATCCAGCCCATTGTTTATAAACATATTGCACTGGACTCCATTTTATCCAACCTGGAATTTCTATTCCGAATTGAAAACCGTGAGTATGACCCGAAAGTGTTAAATGGAAATTTCTTTCATCGTGTTGCACTTCTGCATCCCAATGACTTGGATCGTGACTCATTAAAATTTTGAAATCTTCATTTTTTATTCCTTGACTAGCTAAATTTAAATCACCTGCTTTTTTGAAATGTTTCCCCCAATTTTCAACACCAACTAAACGAATTGAATCATTCTCTTTTTGAATTTTAATGTTTTCATTGAGCAATAATTTAAAATCAATTTGACGATGTAAATCTTTTATAGCTTCAAAATTATCATCTTTTTCTTTATCTGAATCCCATTCTAAATATTCACCATAATCATGATTTCCTAAAATTGAAAATTTTCCTAAAGCCGGATTGTGAATTTTTTTAAACATTTCAATCCAAGGATACATTTCTTTGGCATGTGTATTTACAATATCCCCTGTAAACAAAACCATATCACTATTTTGCTCGTTTATTAAATCAATAGCGTATTGAATTTTTTCAGGATTATCAAAACTACCACTATGAATGTCAGAAATTTGAGTAATTGTTGTTCCATCAAAAGAATCTGGTAAATCTGAAAAAAACAGGGTTTGTTTAATTACCTTAAAATTATATTTTCCAATAGTTACTCCATATAACAATGATGCAAAAGGAATAGCAGCCAAGCCTAAAGCAATTTGACTTACAAATCGCCTTCTGGTTGGCATAAATTTTCCACCGTCATTATCGCCAACGAAATGAACGATAACTGCTTTAAAAAATCTAAAAATATCTTCTCCAAATAAAACAACACTTATAACAATTTTTGGCACAACAAAAATCAAGAACAATCCCATTGTAAACAAAGTTTTGCTTGTTTGACCAATGCTTCTGTCAAATTGTGTGAATTGATAAATAATATAACTAACAACTATTAATGTCATTAATACATAAACTATCAATATAAATTTTGATTTAGTAACCGTTCGAATTGCTTGAAATGAATAAAACTCTATAACCGCAATTATTATTAGTGGAATTAACCAACGTAGCATATTATTATTTTTTTGCAAAGTAATAAATATAAAGTCTGCTATAGAAACTAATTGTTAAAACTTTAACGCCATAAAAAAGACCAACATGTTAAATATCGGTCTTTTATATTGTACTAAACAATTTTAGTTTATGATAAGATTCATAGAAACCGTTAAAATATTACCTGTTCCACTAAATCTTTGCGCAAAAACTTCCACATAGTCATTTGGTGATAATTCAACAATAGACTGCAAAGGAACAGCTAAAATATCAGTTGTTGAATTTGAATTCACATATACTTTTGATTGATTAACAACTGTTCCGTTTTTAGCAATATAAAATATATAAATCGTATTTGTTGCCGTTGCTTGAAAAGACGCTGATCCCCCTATTTTAAAAAATCTTTTTTTATTTCCTAAATATTGTATTCTATTATCAACACCATTACGGGAAGCTCTATATAGGTTATTCGAGGTAGTGGTTCCTAATAACTTAACTGCTGTTCCTGAAAGCGTTGTACTAGCACCAGAACCTACAGGATAATCATAATTTATATCCCCAACTGCAACTCTATCTCCTTCATAAGGAATACCTGAACAATTAACATTCCATTTATTATTAAAATTAAAACCGGCATAAGTACCTGCTCCGGTATATGGATTTACATATTTACCAGTAGATAATGTTCCTGCAAAATTGACATTTTCAATTATACCGTCTGCATTTATTAGTGGATTTAAAGAAAAATCCATACCTATAGCTGCACCATTAACATCTGAAAAACCTCCTTGCTTTTGAATTGAACCAAAAGTGCCTTCAAATTTTTCAAAAACTCCAGTATTATTTCCAAACCAGCCTTGATTATCTAACAATAATTTTGATATATCTCTATAAATAAATCCGTTAGCATTGCCTACATACTGAATAATACTACTAAATACCAAATTAAAATTTTGAATCAATCCAACATTAGCAGAACTCGTAATAATCATGTCTCTAAAAATTAAATTTTGAGTTCCCCCTCCATTTATATTAAAAACATTACCACCAGTAGCAACCAAAGTTAATACCCTTATGGATCCACCTGTAGTTCCTGTAAAAAGGTCTCCTGTTGCTTTAATTAATTTGTCATCTGAAGAATCTAATCCAACAAGATAAGCATTGTTTAATTCAATTGGGAAATTTAGAGTAACCGTACCATTTATCTCATACAAAGTTTGAGAATCTAAGAGATATTTAGAACCACCTCCAGCAGATAATTCGGCGGCCAAAACAGCAGCTAAAACATCTGTAGATTTTATTCTTTTAAATTTTGATCTACCTTGTGAAACATTAACCCAAGTTGTTGCTGGTAAATCATAATAACTAAATCCTTTTAAATCAGCATCATAAACCATTAAACCGTTAGCGGGAGTTACAATAGTATTTTTTTGAGCCGTAGTCATTCTGGGCATTAAAAGGCCTTGTGTTGTAGATGTTATATCTAATACAGAAGATGCCGCAGGTGAAGTAGTTCCAATTCCTACTTGAGCATTTAAATTTTGTATGGTACAAAAAAGCATAAAAAACCAAAAAATAGTTTTTAAAGATAAAGTAAAGTTCTTTTTCATAAGTAGAATATTTAATATTTAATCGTTCAAATGTATAAAAATATCGATTAAATACATAAAAAAAATAAAAAAAATAAAACTTTACTTTTTTACTTTTATTTAATTCTTACTTTTAAAGGAATATATTACATAATAATTAAGTTAAATATTTAGAAGAATTGTATTTTTACGTTTTAAAATTAATTTTAGAACCATGTCACAAAAACGTTTATTCCTTCTCGATGCATATGCTTTAATATTTAGGGGCTATTATGCTTTTATTAAAAACCCAAGAATTAATTCAAAGGGAATGGACACTTCTGCCATAATGGGATTTATGAACGCCTTAATGGATGTGATTAAACGAGAAAAACCAGATCATTTAGCAGTAGCTTTTGACAAAGGAGGAAGTGACATAAGAAATGAAATGTTTCCTGAGTACAAAGCCAACCGAGATGCAACACCAGAAGCTATAAAAATAGCTGTTCCATATATACAAGACTTACTAAAAGCCATGCACATTCCAATTATGGAGCAGGCAGGTTTTGAAGCGGATGATTTAATAGGAACACTAGCCAAACAAGCAGAAAAAGAAGGTTTTCAAGTTTTTATGGTAACTCCGGATAAAGATTTTGCCCAATTAGTATCTGAAAATATTTTTATGTACAAACCTGCAAGAATGGGTAATGGAATTGAAATTTGGGGAATTCCTGAAGTACAAGCAAAATTTGAAGTTGAACATCCTTTACAAGTAATTGATTTTCTAGGAATGATGGGTGATGCTGTTGATAATATTCCAGGTTTACCGGGTGTTGGTGAAAAAACTGCTAAGAAGTTTTTAGCACAATATGGTTCAATGGAAAAATTACTAGAAAGCACACATGAACTTAAAGGCAAAATGAAAGAAAACATTGAAGCCAATAAAGAAAAAGGTATTCTTTCTAAAAAATTAGCCACTATACTACTTGATTGCCCGGTAACTTTTAATGAAAGTGATTTTGAATTATCTAAACCTGATGTTGAAAAAACAGAAGCAATTTTTCAGGAATTGGAATTTAGACGAATGCAAGAACAGTTTGACAAAATGTTTAGAGATGGAAGCGATTATGATGAAATAAACACGAACGACACTCCAAATACTGGTGAAACTCCAAAACCAGCTAGAAAAACAGTACCAAAGAATGAAGATCAAATGGATTTATTTGGATTTTCTGATGATTCAAGCGATAGTTTTAGTACTTCTTCATTTTATGCGACTTTAGAAAATACGGAACATTTTTACCAAATTATACAAGGTGATTTAGCTCTAAAATTACTACTTCAAAATTTACAAAATCAAACTTCTGTTTGTTTTGATACTGAAACAACTGGTTTAGATGCTTTAAATGCTGAATTAGTCGGAATTGCATTTTCATACGAAAAAGGAAAAGGATTTTACGTTCCATTTCCAGAAAATCAAGACGACGCTTTAGTCCTTATTGAAAAAATAAAACCGTTTTTTGAGAATGAAACGATTGAAAAAATTGGTCAGAACTTAAAATATGATTTAAAAATTCTTTCAAAATACAATATCTCAGTAAAAGGAAAACTATTCGACACAATGATAGCTCATTATTTGATCAATCCTGATATGCGTCACAATATGGACATTTTGAGCGAAACGTATTTAAAATATAGTCCAAAAAGCATTGAAGAATTAATTGGAAAAAAAGGAAAGAACCAAAAATCAATGCGTGATGTTACTTTGGAAGAAGTAAAGGAATATGCAGTTGAAGATGC
>NZ_CAXBFR010000123.1:0-8585 GCF_963975005.1 uncultured Flavobacterium sp. | reverse complement strand
TATTTTTATATTCTGAAAGAAATATGATTTTTATTATTTAATGTAGTTTAAAGCTTTTGGTTTGCTGTTGCTGATTAACCAGATTTGGCTTTAATTTAAAATATACTTCTGAATTACTTCAGCTACACCATTGTTATTGTTTGAAGCAACAATTACATCTGCTTTATCTCTAAGTTCAGGTGTGACGTTGTCTACCCAAACCCCTAAGCCGGCATATTGAATCATTGTTAAGTCGTTTCCTGCGTTTCCGACAGCTATAATTTCACTTTGACTAATATTTAGTTTTTTAGCTAATAATTTTAAGCTTGCTGCTTTGTCGATTCCGTGTTGAGCTACTTCTAAGAAAAATGGTTTTGACATAGTAATGCTTAAATGAGGCATTGCAGCTTTTAATTCTTTTTCTACTTTTTTTAAGTAACTCGGTTCTTCTAAAAGAATGCATTTTACGGCATCTGTTGTAACGGCCTCAATGAAACTAGTTACTTTGTTATGAGATAAACCAGTTATTTTTTTTTCAATTTCAATATATTCTGAATCGCTTTCGCTTACAATTTCATTATTTATATAGGTAATAATAGCTGTTTTGCTTTTTATACTAAAAGTATATAATTCATGAATCTGTTCTTTTGATAAAGTTTGTTTAAAGATAATTTTACCTTCTTTAACGCTGCTAATTATTCCACCGTTAAATGATATCATGTAAGAATTATTTAAATCCATTTCTAATTCTTTTGCAAAGACAGTCATTGCTGAAGTTGGTCTTCCTGAAGCCAAAACCACATGAATTCCTTGTTTTTGAGCTTTTAGAATCATTTCTCTATTTAGTGCAGATATTTTATGGTCATCTGTTAACAAGGTGTCATCCATGTCTAAAACCAACATTTTGTATGGCATTATTTGTCCTAAATTACTATTAAACATTTCTTTTTGAAATCTTCTACAACCTTTTCGTTTGTTACAAAACAAAAAAAAACTTCATATTTCTATGAAGTTTCTTAGTAGCGGGAACAGGACTCGAACCTGTGACCTTCGGGTTATGAGCCCGACGAGCTGCCTACTGCTCTATCCCGCGATGTGCGTTTGTAATTTCAATAAAATTAACCTAGTAGCGGGAACAGGACTCGAACCTGTGACCTTCGGGTTATGAGCCCGACGAGCTGCCTACTGCTCTATCCCGCGATTTGTGAGTGCAAAAGTACAACGATAAATTGAATAAACAAATCTTTTTTTTAAATAATGTTTTTATTTTATCTATTGCGTTGATATGACTACCTTTGCAAAAATAATAAGTATATAATGGATCACAAAGCAGGTTTTGTAAATATCATCGGTAACCCTAATGTAGGGAAATCAACATTAATGAATGCGTTAGTAGGAGAGCGTTTATCAATCATCACAAGTAAGGCACAAACTACTCGTCATCGTATTTTGGGAATCGTTAATGGAGATGATTTTCAAATTATTTTTTCTGATACTCCTGGAATTATTAAGCCAGCCTATGAATTGCAAAACTCAATGATGAACTTTGTAAAAAGTGCTTTTGAAGATGCTGATGTTTTAATTTATATGGTCGAAATAGGAGAGAAGGACTTAAAAGATGAAGCTTTTTTTAATAAAATTATATATTCAAAAATACCAGTTTTATTATTGTTAAATAAAATTGACAAATCAAATCAAGAACAATTAGAGGAACAAGTTGATTTTTGGAAAGAAAAAGTACCAAATGCAACTGTAATTCCAATTTCGGCATTAGAGAATTTTAATGTTGAAACTGTATTTAATACAATTAAAGAATTGTTACCTGTTTCACCAGCTTATTATCCAAAAGATGCTTTAACAGATAAGCCAGAACGTTTTTTTGTGAATGAAACTATTCGTGAAAAAATCCTTATAAATTACGAAAAAGAAATTCCCTATGCTGTAGAAATTGAAACGGAAGAGTTTTTAGAAGATGAAAATATAATTCGAATTCGTTCTGTAATTATGGTTGAAAGAGAAACACAGAAAGGAATTATTATTGGTCATAAAGGGGGTGCTCTTAAAAAAGTAGGAATGCAATCTCGTGCTGATTTAGAAAAATTCTTTGGGAAACAAATTCATATTGAATTATACGTTAAAGTTAATAAAGATTGGCGAAGCAGTAGTTTTCAATTAAGAAGATTTGGCTACAATCAAAAATAAATAGTAAACTGCCGCTGACTTCTGTTAGCGGTTTTTTTATTTAAAAGTCAACGACTCTCTTCATTAAGTCATCAAGTTTGTGCATTTGGGGTTGACACTTTTTTCTGTTAATTCTTGCCTGAAAATATAAAGCAAACCAAAAAACTACCATCAACCCCATTATAATAAAATCTAAAGTTGTGGATTGTTTTAATCTCCAATGTGAATAAGCAATCATTGAAAAAATTAAAAATATTCCTGCAATTATAAAATGTAAAAACATAAAGAACGTCCAAACGGTTTGATCTGGTCCATATAAACCTTTTATGTTAGTGGTTTTGTCTTCGTTAGCAGTTAATTCTATTTGTAAATGGGGGGAATAATATTTTCTTTTGGCTAACGTAATAAAAAAGAAAATATGAGGATCTGAAATTTTAATACTATAATCTTCTTTGACTTCAAGTTTAATTTTAGCTGCATTTTCAAGAATTTCTTCCATTGATTTGGGAACATCCTTGCTAAAGCTAGGTCGTAATGCAATTGTGTTTTCTATTTCCATTTCAATAAGTATAATTAACAATTGTTAAACCAAATTACTTAAAAATATTTAATTATAATCTTTTTAATATATTTTCTTTAACACTATTTTTCCATTCTTGTTTTAGAATACTTAAAATTATACTATCACGTCTTTCTCCATTGGGTCTAACCCCATTGCTTCTTAAGATTCCTTCTATTTGACAACCGATACTTTGCATGGCAGCAATACTTTTTTTATTGGCATTGTCTGCTCTAAATTCAACACGTTCCATATTCATTTTTTCGAAAGCGAATTCTAATAGTAAATATTTGCAGTTTTTATTTAATCCAGTACCTTGATAATCTTTGCCATACCAAGTGTAACCTAGTTGTAGTGTTTTGTTTGAAAGCTGAATGTCATAAAAACGTGTGCTCCCAGCATAAGAGTTGGTTTTCTTGTCAAAAACTAGGAATGGATAATCAACTTTATTTTTTCTTTTTTCAAGAGCAACTTTAAGGTAATTTTTCAATTCATTTTCATTGCTTGCTGGAAGTAAAGAATAGTGCCAAAGCTCAGGTTCGTTGATTGAAAAGGCTATTAAATTTTCTACATCTGAAAACTCTAAAGGTCTTAAAATAACACTTTCGTTTTCAAGGATGTATTTTTTGTTAAAGTCAAAATCCATATTCATTCAATAATTTTGTTGAATAATTTTTCCAATTCATGCATTTGAGAAAGACCTTTACTTCTATTTAATCGGGCAATGAAATAGAGTAAAAACCAAATAATAGTCATGGAAAACATGATCATTAAATCAAATTTGAAAGTTTCATTAAGAGACCATTTTGAATAGACAATAACCATGAAAATTAAAAAAACTCCAGCAACTATAAAGTGTAGAAACATAAAAAGTGTCCATAGCACAGGATCTGGGCCATATGTTCCTTTTATGAAAGTGTTGCCGTCTTCCATTTTTTCTAAAGCAATTTTTAGATTTGGAGAATATTTTTCTCTAAGTAACATTCCTATTGAAAAACGTATATATTGTTCAGTTATTTTTATTCTATAATCAGGTTCAACTTTGTTTTTAAGTTTTTCACAACTTGCAATTATAGCTTCAATGGGTTTTGAAACTACTTTATCAAATCTATATCTTAGTTTTAATTCTTTGTTTGGTTCCATAAATGGATTTTAGTTTCGGATTACTAAATTACAATTTATTTTATTAACGTAAAAGTATTATTTTGTTGTATAACTAAAGGTTAGTTAAAAAAACGTACTTTTGCACTTTCAAATATAAGTTATGAATAATATTGTTGCCATTGTAGGTAGGCCAAATGTAGGAAAATCAACTTTTTTTAACCGATTAATACAACGTAGAGAATACGGAAAAAGTGAGTGGAATGGAAAAGAATTTTCTGTAATTGATACTGGGGGGTACATTAAAGGCTCTGATGATATTTTTGAAGCAGAAATAAGAAAACAAGTAGAATTAGCCATTGATGAAGCTGATGCTATAATTTTTGTGGTTGATGTGGAAGAAGGAATTACTCCAATGGATGATGAAGTTGCTAAGTTATTGCGTAAAGTAAAAAAACCTGTATTGTTAGTAGTAAACAAGGTTGATAATGCTATGCGTACAAATGATGCGCTTGAATTTTATAATTTAGGTTTAGGAGAATATTTTGCTATTTCTGGAATGACAGGAAGTGGAACAGGTGAATTGCTAGATGAATTAGTAAATATTTTACCTGAAATGCCAGAAGTAACCGAAGATGAAAATCCATTGCCACGTTTTTGTGTAGTTGGAAGGCCAAACGCTGGAAAATCTTCGTTTATTAATGCATTAATTGGTGAAGATAGATTTGTAGTAACAGATATTGCAGGAACAACTCGTGATGCAATTGATACAAAATACAATCGTTTTGGTTTTGAATTTAATTTGGTTGATACAGCCGGAATTAGAAGAAAAGCAAAAGTAAAAGAAGATTTAGAGTTTTATTCTGTAATGCGTTCTGTTCGTGCTATTGAAAATAGTGATGTTTGTATCTTAATGATTGACGCAACTCGTGGATTTGAAGGACAAGATCAAAGTATTTTTTGGTTAGCTGAAAAGAATAGAAAAGGAATTGTTATCCTAGTTAATAAATGGGATTTGGTTGAGAAAGATACCATGACTACAAGAGATTATGAAAGAAAAATTCGTGAAGAATTATTGCCTTTCACAAATGTGCCAATACTTTTCGTGTCAGCCTTAAATAAACAACGTTTAATTAAAGCTTTAGAAGTGGCTGTAAATGTTTTTGAAAACAGAAAACATAGAATACAGACTTCTAAATTTAATGATATTATGTTGCCAATTATAGAACATAATCCGCCACCAGCATTAAAAGGTAAATATGTAAAAATTAAATATTGTATGCAATTACCAACACCAACGCCACAGTTTGTGTTCTTTTGTAATTTGCCTCAATATGTTAAAGATCCTTACAAACGTTTTATAGAAAACAAATTAAGAGAAGAGTTTAATTTTGAGGGAGTTCCAATCGAAATTTACTTTAGACAGAAATAATTGAAAAGCACCCAAAAGGGTGCTTTTTTTATAAAGTCTTGTTAAAATATCCGTAAGAATTTTTCTATGAGCACAATAAATTTTTTATTTGTCAGTTATTAAGAAAATCAATCATCAATCAAATTTTTTATGTTAAAAAAAATTACTTTAATTGCAACTTTATTATTTGCAGGCCTTGGCTTTAGTCAAAATACTTTTCAACTTTCAGGAAAAATAATTGACAGAGATTCGAAATCACCTCTAGAATCAGCAACAATTTATCTTACTAGTGTAAAAGATTCTACAATTATTGATTATACAATTTCTGATAAAAGCGGAAATTTTTATTTAAAATCAAGAAAAACAGAATCACCAGTAAATTTCAAAGTTTCTTACAACGGTTTTCAGAATTATAATAAGAAAATTGAGAATATTTTAGCAGATAAGGATTATGGGTCAATTGAAATGTTTGAGCAAACAGCACAATTAAATGAAATTGTAGTTAAAGGTGAAATTCCACCAATTCAAATTAAAACAGATACTTTAGAATTTAATGCTGGATCTTTTAAAGTTGGACCAGATGCAAACGTAGAAAAATTACTAAAACAATTGCCTGGTGTTGAAATTGATGATGAAGGAAAAATTACAGTAAACGGAAAAGAAGTAAAAAATATTTTAGTAAACGGAAAACCTTTCTTTGGTAAGGATGGAAAAATAGCTACTCAAAATTTACCTGCTGATATGATAGACAAGGTTCAAGTGTCTGATACAAAAACGAAAGCCGAAGAAATTTCTGGTAGAGCCGCAAGTTCAAACGAAAGTACCATAAACCTAACGATTCAAGAAGATAAAAATAAAGGAATGTTTGGTAAAGCAACTCTTGGTTATGGTTCAGATAAACGATACGAATCGAGTTTGTTGTTTAATTATTTTAAAGACACCCAAAAAATTAGTGTTTTAGGTTCTGCAAACAACATCAATTCAGTTGGGTTTTCTATGAATGAAATCTTTGATAATATGGGTGGTGGTCGAAATTCATCCGTTTGGGTTAATGATAGTGGTTCATTTAATATTAACGGAATGCAGTTTGGTGGTGGTTCTGGAATTACCCGTTCAAATATGATTGGTATTAATTATGCTGACGAATGGTTAAATAAAAAAATAGATCCAAATTTTAGTTATTATTTGAATACGGCCATTACTGAAAATAAAAACAGAACAAAAAGAACTAATCTTTTACCAACCGGAACTACAAAAACAGATTCAGAATCTTCTTTTAAAAACGACGTTGTTGGGCATAATTTCTCTTCAGAATTTGAAATAAAAATTGATTCAACTTCAACTTTATATTTGATGCCTTCCTTTTCGAAAAGTGATTCAAAAAACAGAAGTACAAGTTTTTCAAAATCATTTGATGTAAACGATGATTTGTTAAATGAGACTAATGGTTCTAACTTTAATGAGTCGGATAATAATAAATTTAAAAACAGTTTATATTACAACAAAAGTTTAAAGAAGAAGGGTAGAGCAATAAGTGTAAATGTTGATAACGAACATTCAAAAAATAATAATACATTAAATACAATTACGAATACTGTTTTTTATCAATCAGGCAATGCAGATGATACTCGTAATCAAAATGTATTTGATAAAGAATCGAACAATGACTTAAGATTTGAATTAGGATTTAATGAAAGGAACTGATTCTCGAAATACATTCAATTTTAATAGTACCACAAATCAGTATGATACTTTTAATGATTTATTGTCAAATACAATTGATTCAAAGAATAATACATTTGGAACATCAGTTGGTTTGCAATTAAGTAAGTCAAAACTAAGAGGAAGTATAGCATTAGGTGCTGATTTTTTAGGATATGATAATCAGTCTAATTATTTAGGAACAACTACAAGGTTAAAAAATAATTATGTGTACCCAAATGTAAATGGATACATGAGTTATAAAATAGCTAAATCGAAGTCTATTTATACGAACTTTAATTATGAAGCTTCATTGCCCTCCGCAAATCAATTATTGCCTTTTGAGAATTTAGCTAATCCTTTAAATACAATTATTGGTAATGCAAATTTAAAACCAAAAGAAACTTACAGAATGTATAATAATTTTAACAATTATGATTATGCTACTCGATCTGGTTTTTATGCTTATTTTGGAGGTAATTTAACTACAAATGATGTGGTAAGTTCAACTGTTTATGATTCCGATTTTAAAGCTGTTACAACTTATGAAAATGTTGATAAATCATATAACATGTTTACTGGCTTTAATGTAAATAAATCATATAATAAAGAAAAAAGAACCATTAAATACGGATATGGAATTTGGGTAAACTATAATTTTAATCAAGGACTAACTAATTCGGCTTTATATGAATCTAAAGCTTTGCAATTAAACCCAAGAGTTAATTTTTCTTATATTATTCAAGATAAAATTACCATTACACCTTCTTATAAGTATTCTTATAACATTACACGTTTTGATAATTATATTATTAATAAAACGGATAATTTCAAACACAGTTTTAAATTAGAAACCACAAGTTACTGGCCAAAGAATGTTGTGCTAGGAAATGATTTTGGATATAATTATAATTCAAATATAACAGGTGGATTTCAAAAAGATTTTTATTTATGGAATGTTAGTTTAGGCTATAACTTCTATAAAGATCAATTATTGGCAAAAGTCAAAGTTTATGATTTATTAAACCAAAATGTAAATGCAACAAGAAGTATATCTCCTACTTCAATCACAGATTCAGAAAACACCGTTTTGCAACAATATGTAATGTTTTCTTTAACGTATAAATTAGAAAAATTTGGAGGCAAAAAGAAAAATGATAACGGAATATTCTTTGATTAATTTGTTTTAAAATTGGATAATAAAAAACTCGTCTAGTTAATTAACTAGACGAGTTTTTTTATTTTATAATTTGATTATTGCTGTTTTAATGTAAAATTCGATTATAATGCAATTTTTTATTGAAAGCATTATTTTCTAATTTTTTCAATTCAGGAAAATTTGCTACTCTAGAATTTACGACATCAATTACTTTATCTAACTGTTCGTTAAGAAGATATTTGTTCCAGATTAATTTATCTCCATATGTTACAATACCTTTTATGTCGTTTTGAGATTCAGATTTTAAGAAGTTTTTCCAATCTATTGCTAAATTGTTTTTATCTCGTTGTCTGTCTTTCCTAATGTAATAGTAGATTCCTAAAGGAATAAGAAAAATAATAACTATTGAATAAATTAAAACCATACATTTATTTTAGCTTACTAACTTCTAATTTTGGATTTACCAGCTTCCACCAGCGCCACCTCCTGAGAAT
>NZ_CAXBFR010000122.1:0-8768 GCF_963975005.1 uncultured Flavobacterium sp. | reverse complement strand
GTTAATGCTTTTCAACATATTGTTTTTAGAATTAATAGAGAAGGTGTAATTCTAAATTATCGTGCGGCAAAAAAAGAATTACTTTTTACTAGTCCAGAAAATTTTATTAATAAAAATTTATCTAGTGTTTTGCCCGAAAACATCTCGAGTTTATTTTATAAATCTCTAGAGAGCACAATTTCAGAAAATAAAATAGTTTTAGTCGAGTACTCTTTGATCTTAAACGCAGTGGAACATTATTTTGAAGCACATTTTATACCCGTTGAATCTAATGAGGTTTTAGCTTTTGTAAATGAAATTTCAACACGAAAAAAAGTCGAATTAGAACTAACTCAGGCTAAAAAAACAGCACAAGAAAATGAATTGCGTTTTAAAGCGTTGCATAATGCTTCTTTTGGAGGTATTGCCATACATGATAAAGGATTGATTTTAGAATGCAACCAAGGTTTGAGTGACTTAACAGGGTATTCTATAAATGAATTAATTGGAATGGATGGCTTAAAATTAATTGCTGAAAGGTCAAGAGATTATGTAATGCAAAAAATTCAAAGTCGTTATGAAAAACCCTATGAACAATATGGTCTTAAAAAAAACGGCAAAGAATTCCCCGTTCGTTTAGAAGCAAAAAACATTCCTTACAAAGGAAAAATGGTTAGATCTGTCGAATTTAGAGATATAACATATCAAAAATTAGCAGAAATAGAATTACTTGCAGCCAAAGAAAAAGCAGAAGAATCAGATCGTTTAAAATCATCATTTTTGGCTAATATGAGTCATGAAATTAGAACTCCAATGAACGGAATACTAGGCTTTGCTGAACTATTAAAAGAGCCAAACTTGTCGGGTTCAAAACAGCAAGAATATATCAACCTGATAGAAGAAAGTGGAGAGCGATTACTCAATATCATAAATGATATAATTAGCATTTCTAAAATTGAATCTGGGGTTATGGAAATGTATAAGCAACTTTCTAATATTAATGAGCAAGTAGAATATGTTTACAATTTTTTTCTTCCTGAAGTTGAAAGTAAAGGAATAAAATTATCCTTTCACAATTCATTTCCGAATGCAGAAGCTATAATTACTACTGATCGAGAAAAAGTTTTTTCAATACTAACTAATCTTGTTAAAAACGCGATTAAACATACAGAAGAGGGGACTATTAAATTTGGGTATATTAAAAAAGATAATTTTCTCCAGTTTTTTGTTGAGGATACAGGTATTGGGATACCTAAAGACCGAATGGAAGCTATTTTTAAAAGATTTATTCAAGCTGACGTTACAAATAAAATGGCACTACAAGGAGCAGGATTGGGTCTTTCTATTTCAAAAGCTTATGCAGAAATGCTCGGTGGACAACTATGGGTAGAATCTAAAGAGGGAGTAGGAAGTACGTTTTACTTTACACTTCCCTGTTTTAAAGAACCTTTAGTTGAAAAGTATGAAAAAAAAGAGGGTCAAATTGGCTACTATCAACCCTTAACAAATAAATTAAAAATTTTAATTGCGGAAGATGATAAAATTTCTGAGTTGCTAATTTCCATTACTATCAAAGATTTAGCTCGTGAGATCATCTTCGCTAAAAACGGAAAGGAAGCTGTAGAAGCTTTTAAAAATAATCCCGATATAGATTTAATCTTAATGGATATGCAAATGCCTATTATGAACGGAAATGATGCCACAGAAGAAATTAGAAAAATTAATAAAGAAGTTTTAATTATTGCTCAAACCGCAAATGTACTTTCAAATGAAAATGAAATAATGCTACAAGCTGGTTGTAATGAAATGATAACAAAACCAATTCAAGTAAGTGAATTAAAACAACTTATTGGTAATTATTTTATTTAAAAAAAATATAGTTGACTTAAGAAAATCATTTTTAGTTTTAAAAAGTCAATTATAATTAAGCTTTAGACTTATGCCTAATTTTTATGATAAGTATGTATAAAAAAATTATAATAGGAATACAAAGGACAAAGTAAATTCCAAAAAGGCGAAGTAAAATAACTCCAATGATAAAAAAAGAAACAAATGCTATTTTGTATTTAATTTTATTAATCAATATTTCCCATTCAACAATTCACCACCAATAGCTGATTTTGCTTCAATTCCAAGTTTCTTCATCATTTCGTAAGTCGTACAAACAGCTGCCGAAGTCACAGGAATTCCACATTCAGCCTGAATTAAATCAATAGCTTCTAAAGAAGGCATTTGCACACAAGCAGAAGCTACCAAAACATCAACATCTGTTAAGTCCAATTGTTTGTATATTTCCAATAAATTCATAGGATCTTGAGCAGCCACTTCCAAATTATCTGGAATTTCTAAAGCAATACTTTGTTTTACCTTAATTCCTTGATTCTCGATATAGTCAACAACCATATCGGTTAAAGGTCTCATATAAGGAGTAATTATTGAGATTTGTTTAGCTCCCAAAACTTTTAAACCATTAATTAAGGCACCAGCTGAAGTTACAATTGGAGTAGGGAAGTCATTTGCCACCGTTTCTTGGTGTAAATTTACTTCTGAAACACAATGATAACCTCTTCCCATGCTCATAATAGCAACTAAACAAGCATAACCCATAACGTCAACATGTGCATCAGAAAGCTCTTGAGCACATTTTAAACTCATGGCATCCATTGCTTCGAGTTCTTCTTTGGTTACTTTTTTCATGCGCATTCTACTGCTATGAAAGGTAAAGCGTTCTGGAAGTATAGTTTCTCTTGAACGGAAGATTGCTGGTATTTCGGTTTCCATCGTTACGTTTGAGGATGGAACTATTTGGCCTATTCTATATTTCATTTTTTTAAATTTTTGGAACACAGATTTAAGGAATTAGAGCAATTTTTAAAATTATTTTAATTTCTTAAATCAGTGTTCCTAATTTTATATTTCTTTAACGGTATTCACAATTGATCCAATTCCTTCAACGGTACATTTTACCACATCACCATCTTTTAACCATTCTTGTGGTGTTCTTCCTGCACCAACTCCAGCTGGTGTTCCTGTAGCGATTATGTCTCCAGCTTCTAAAGTAAAAACGGTACTTAAATCTTCAATCAAATCATTAATGTTGAATAACATAAATTTTGTATTTGAATTCTGTTTTTCAATGCCATTTACCGTTAAGGATAAATTCAAATTATGTGGATTTTCTATTTCGTCTTTGGTTACTAAAATTGGGCCCATTGGAGCAAAAGTATCTTGTCCTTTTGATACAATCCATTGTCCAGAACGACGACAATCACGAGCTGAAATATCATTTATAACTGTATAACCAAATACATAATCCATTGCTTCAGCTTTAGATACATATTTTCCTTTCTTTGAGATGATTACAGCTAATTCAACTTCCCAGTCTAATTGATTGGTTAATTTTTTGTTTAATAGAATTTCAGTATTCGGTCCTGTTACACATGTTGGGGGTTTTGAGAAGATTACAGGTTGTTGTGGTAGCTCATTAGAAGTATCTAATGTACGAGCACTTTCGGCAACATGTTCTGTATAATTTAAACCAATTCCGATTACATTTTTTCTAGGTTTTGGAATAGGAGCAAGGAACGTAACTTCGTCCATTTTATACGAGATTTCTTCAAAGTCAACTTCGCGAGTATCGTCAATTAAATCATTGATTTCTGAAATTATTTCGTATCCTAAATCAATTAAATCCAACATATCATCTGGTAATGGAAAATTGCAAATGTTTCCAAAGTCTTCCATATCAATAACTAGGTTATTGTGGATGAATCCTAATCTTGGTTCTGTGTTATTTGTTTTGTAAGTAAGTAGTTTCATTTTTCTTAAGTTTCTGAGTAACTAAGTTTATATTCTATTAATTATTAATTTTCAAGTTTTTTAAAAACAATTTAAATTTATCAATATTGATATTATATGTTTCAGGTGTTGCGGTAAAGATTATCCATAAATAACCTTTTTTAGTTTCAGTAAATATAAATAAACTATGATAAATTTTATTTCCATTAAGTAATTGAAATTTATAAGCTTTACCAATGTTTTCAAAGTTACCAATGTCATTTTTTAAAAGAACCGATTGTGAGTTAATTTTGTCTCCCAATTTATATTTATCGGCTTTTTCATTGATAAACTTTTTTAAGTTTTTGAATTCATTTTTCTTATAACTATTAATCACAATTGCATTTTCAACTCCATTGATAGCATCAATTGTTCCTCCCCACAAATTTGTAGCTTCTTTTGTTTTTATTGTTAACCAATTAGGAATTTCTACTTCATAATCAAAATCTGAATTAACATAGATGTTTTTATTCTCAATTGAAATAGTATCCTTTTTTGTCTCTTGAGAATTCCCAATTAAGCAAAAAAATAAAAAAAAAATAAATAAGTTGTATTTCATCATTTTTGTTTATTGAATTTATTGATGTCCGTTATTTTCTGAATATTCTTTTCCTTGATATAATCCTAGTTTTTCCATTACAGGTAAGTCGTTGAAAGAAAACAGGCAAGCGTCTTCTGTATCTGATAAATTATGGTGTTCGTGCCAAGCCCAAGAGGGAACGCAGAAAATATCTCGTTCTTTCCAATCGTAGCGTTTCCCGTCTATAATTGTGTAACCTTTTCCTTTGGCACATTGGTACACAAATGATCCCGTATGTTTGTGTGCTTTTCCTTTGAAACATGCTGGTAACAATTGCATGGAAGCACCCATTGTTTGCATTACGTGTCCACCAGTCATAGGATTTGAATAATGCATGAAAACACCATCAACTGGATTGATTTCATTCGTTTTTGAAGCTTCAACCAAAGCTGGATAGACTTTTTTCCAAGAAAATTTGAATAAAGGAGAATATGGTTTATCCCAAACTTTATCTGCAGGAATGATTCCAGCAGTTCCATAATTGATTGGAGAATAATTTAGAGGAAAGTCTAATTCTTGTTTACCATCATATACCGCGTAGTCATTTGCTTCTAAGGCATTTATAAGTGGAATATCTAATCCATCTTGCCAAATACAGGTTTTTCCATCAGCATTAACTCCGTGTTCGTGCCATGTTGAATTTGGTGTGATGACAAAATCATTGACTTCAAAAGTAATTTTGTTACCATCAACAACTGTATAACCCCCTTCTCCTTCCATAATAAAACGAAGGGCAGAAGCTTTGTGTTTATGAGCCGAAGTGAATTCTCCTGGACGTGTAACTTGTAAGCCTGTATATAACCAACCCACAGCTGCTGATACATCTTTACGTTTATCGTTAACTAAATAAACTACTCGTCTTCCTGCTTGTTCTGGTGTGACTAGTTCTGATGATTTTAAAACTAAATCGCGCAAATCATCATATTTCCAAAGCATTGGAACTGAATTAGATTTTGGCTCCCAAGGTTCAATATCATTGGCAACGGTCCATAGAGCACCAGCACCAAGGTTTTCTAGTTCTTTATAATAGGCTTTAAGTTCAGGTGACTCTTGAACCCTTGCTCTTCCGTATTGATCGTCTGAATGGTTTTCGTTCATATTTTTTAGTCTTAAGGTCTAAAGTCTAAAGTCTAAAGTAAGGCTAATCCTTTTCTCTTTTGACTTTCAACTTTCGACTATTTTTTATTAAATTCTTCATGATTATCGATAAACGTAATCTTTCTTGTTGGAGCAATGTTTACTCGCAAATCAAAGATATCGAATCTATTGTAATGTCCCAAAATATCGTGCATTTGTTTGGGTTGGATGCATTTTTCTAAATCAATTTCTGCATAGACAATTCCTTCGTCATCGATTAGTGGTTCTCCGATTGTGGCTCCATTTGGACCAATAAATCCTGAAAAAGCTGAATTTTTTCTTGTCAATACTTCATCTACATTAGGAACATCTTCGCGTAAAGCATCTTTTATTTCTTGAGAAATAGTTGAGCAAGAAACGATTGTGAATAATTTTCCTTCAAAGGAATGTGCTGCAGCACGAATTTTAATGGCTTCTGCCATGTTGTAATCTGCTGGAGCGACTGGTAATGAAATATAATTCGCTATATGAACTAGTTCGCCTTGTGCTAATAATGTAAATCGAGCTAACGTGTTTGTGTTTTCTCCACAAGCTAAAGTTCCTAAGGGTCCAACTTCTGTATCATATACTTTTAAGGAAGAACCATCACCAGAAGACCAAGTTAGTTTTTCAGCCCAAGTTGGGACTAATTTTCTGTGTTTTCCAATTAGTTTTCCATTGTTATCTATGATTAAATTGGTGTTGTAAATTTCACCATACGAATCCCCACGTTCGTTAATTCCAATTACGATATGCATGTTGAATTCTTTTGCAGCTTCAAATAGTGGCTGCATCACGAGATCTTCTGTTTTTACGGAAGATTTGTATAATTTTTCATACCATTTGCTTCCTTGAACTGGTGTCATGACCCAATTCCAATAAGGATAACCAGCTATGAATACTTCTGGAAAAGCTATTAGTGTAGCTCCGTTCTGACTTGCTTCTTTGATGAAGCCAATAGCTTTTTCAATAGTCTTTTCAACATTTAGAAAAACTGGTGAAGTTTGTACGGTTGCTGCTTTGAATTTTTTGAAGTCCATTTTTTAGTTTGTTACACAAAGTATCACGAAGGAAACAGAGAGTTTCTCAAAGTTCTTTGTATTAGATTATATATTTTGAAATTTTAACTTTCATATCTTCTGAGAAACCTTCAGCTTTAATACTATTTCTATCTTCAGTAAAAACCACGTTTACCAAAGTAACTTCTCCTTCTAAGCAGGTTTTTCCTTGATCATCTTCAAATTTGAATCCACATAAAATTGAAGCACTACCAAGGTTTTTAACCCAAAGTTTTTTGGTAAGCAATTCTCCTAAACGAGCTGCTTTTTTGAATTGTACTTTTAAATCAACAGTTGGAATTCCGTTGGTTTCATGCATTTTAGAGAAAGGTCTGTCTAAAGCTTCTTCAAACCAATCTTCTACTAAATCGTTTAGCATTTCTAAGAATCTTGGGTAAAAAACTATTCCAGCATAATCTATATGCTTGAATTTTATTTTTTCTTGTTTTATGAAATAGTTACTCATAATATTTTTTTAAAATTGGTTTGCATTTGCTTTTTTCCAAAATATTGAAAATTCTTTAGGAACTGTGTTTTCGTTTAGAAGACAACCTTTGTCTAATTCAGGATAAATTTCGTAAAATGTTTTAACATGAGAGGCATCTATTCGAGTACTAACCACAGTTCTGTCTACTTTGTCAGGATGATCTAAACCTGCAGAAGCCATTAAATCTACAGCACTTTTTACGGTTTCGTGCTGGAAACGCGCTACACGAATGCTTTTTTCTTCTGGCACTAAGCCTTTAGTTAATTTTGGATTTTGAGTAGCTACTCCAGTTGGACATGTGTTTGAGTGACATTCTAAAGCTTGTATACATCCTAAAGCGAACATCATTCCACGAGCTGAATTGCATAAATCGGCTCCAATAGATAAGTTTCTAATGATATCAAATCCAGAGATTACTTTGCCCGAAGCAATAATTTTAATTTGATCTTTGATTCCGAAACCATTTAAACAATCATAAACAAACGCTAAAGCATCACGCAAAGGCATTCCCACATGGTCTGAATATTCAGGAGGAGCAGCACCTGTTCCACCTTCACCACCATCAACCGTAATAAAGTCTAAATAGGTTTTAGTCTCTACCATAGCTTTACAAATGGCTATAAATTCAGATTTATTTCCAATACAAATTTTTATCCCGATTGGTTTTCCACCCGATTTTTCTCTTAATAGTTTTATAAAAGCCATTAATTCTAAAGGAGTTGAAAAAGCGGAGTGGGTTGGAGGTGATATAATGTCAAATCCTTTATTTACCAGTCGAATGGCTGCAATTTCGTCGGTTACTTTTTCTTTTGGTAAAATTCCACCATGACCTGGTTTTGCACCTTGTGAAAATTTAATCTCAATCATTTTTACATTGTCCAAAATAGCTCTTTTTTCGTATTCTTTTGTATTGAATGTCCCATCAAAATTACGACAACTGAAATAACCCGTTCCAATATTCCAAACTACATCACCACCTTGCAAATGATAAGGAGAAAGTCCACCTTCGCCCGTATTGTGATAAAAGCTTCCTTTTTTTGCCCCTTCATTTAAGGCTATAATAGCATTTTTACTTAATGAACCATAACTCATGGCGCTAATGTTAAACATACTTGCTTCGTAAGGTTTAGTACATTGTGAAGATCCTATTTTAACTAATGGTTTAGTGTTGACATTTTGAAATGAAATCGCTCTAATGCTGTGATTTATCCATTCATAGCCTGGTTTATAAGTGTTTAGTTGAGTTCCGAAAGGCTCCATGTCAGTTTCCTTTTTACTACGTGCATAAACCATACTTCTTTGCAATCTGTTGAATGGTTTTCCTTCAGTGTCGGTTTCAATAAAATATTGTCGCATTTCAGGCCCCATGCTTTCTAATAGATATCTCAATCTTCCCAGTAAAGGAAAATTCCTTTTAATAGTATGTTTTGATTGATACATATCATATAAACCCATTAAAATTAAAGGAATAAATATTAGTAATAGAAAACTAAATTTCCAATTGATGTAGATTAGTATTGCATTTATTGATAATAGTGTTACACTGAAAACTAGAAATGCTTTTCTCATTGTTTGTTGTTTAACCGCATAGCTCGCAAAGTAATACGCAAGGTTCGCAAATTTTTTTATTAATACGTTTATTTTAATGCTATTTTAGATTCTGAAATGAGTTCAGAATGACAAAATTGGTATTTATTTTAATTTAAATCGT
>NZ_CAXBFR010000121.1:0-8791 GCF_963975005.1 uncultured Flavobacterium sp. | reverse complement strand
GATATAGAGACGTTTTTTTCTTTATTAAGTCTAAATTTAAAAGAACTTATTAAAAAAAATATAGCAATTATAAAACTATTTATAAAATTATAAAAAGGAATACTTATTAAAATAAAAATAAAAAAAACATTGATATAATTATTTCTTTTGTCTTGATTGAAATCATTAATTATTTCTTTAAAAATAGCCTGAAAATGTTTCATTACTTTTCTAATTTAAATTCTTTTTTTGTACTAGCAATATAATTAATATTAGCCAATAAAAAAGCGAGTTTAAATTAAACTCGCTTTTTAAAATATTAAATTTGATTTTCAATCCACTTATAGGTTGTTTTCATACCCTCTTTTAAAGATTGTGAAGGTTGCCAACTCAACTTTTCTAATAAAAGTTTATTATCAGAATTTCTTCCTCTAACTCCTGTTGGTCCTTCTATATTTTTTATTGATAAATTTTTTCCTGATATTTCGATAGCCATTTTTGCGAAATCATTAATTGAAATCATTTCTTCAGAACCGATGTTTACTGGCCCAGAAAAATCTGAATTCATTAATCTCATCACGGCTTCAACACATTCGTCAATGTAAAGAAATGATCTTGTTTGCTTACCATCTCCCCATACCTCAATTTGGCCTCCCTCTTTTGCTTCAGCAGCTTTTCTACACATTGCAGCAGGTGCTTTTTCTTTTCCACCATTCCATGTTCCTTGAGGTCCAAAGATGTTATGAAATCGTGCTATTCTAACTTCTATTCCGTAATTTCTTTGATAAGACAAATATAATCTTTCACTAAAAAGTTTTTCCCATCCATATTCACTATCTGGTGCTGCTGGATATGCAGAATCTTCAGAACATTTTGGATTGTTAGGATCCATTTGATTATATTCAGGATACATACAAGCTGAAGAAGAATAAAAAATCTTTTTCACTCCTTCTTTTTGAGATGCTCCAAGAACATTTAAGTTACATAATGCCGAATTATTCATAACGTCTGCGTCATGCTCACCCGTAAAAATATATCCTGCACCTCCCATGTCTGCAGCTAATTGATATACTTCATCAATGCCTTTAACAACTTCTTTTGCAATTTCAGGATCTCTTAAATCTCCTAATATAAACTCGTCTGAATTATTATTTCCGTATTCGTTTTCTTTTAAATCTACTCCTCTTACCCAAAATCCATCTGATTTTAATCGGTTAACAAGATGGCCTCCAATAAATCCTCCTGCACCACAAACTAATATTTTTTTCATTATATTTTTAATGTAATTATGTAAACTAGTCTACAAATATAATTTTTTTAATTTATTTTTTTGTAACTATTGTAACAATTTCACTTAATTACACCCGTTTTGTATTGTAAAATAAGTTTTAACAACTTAAATCCTTTTAAATACCTAGGAACAAATGTTTTGGGATTTGAAATGCACCTATGCAACCAACCTAAGTAGATTTGATCCATCCAAGTTGGCATTTTACCTTGTCTCCCGGTTTTAAAGGCTATTGCTGCTCCTGTGCATAAGATTGCCGGTTTATAAAATAAGTTTTCTTTTAAATATAATCCTAATTTTTCCTGTGTTCCTCCTCCAATGTTAATAAGAATCCATTTTGGCTTTTTTTTCTCTAATTGATCTAATAAATCAACATCAATAATGTTGTTTTTATAAAAAGGTGCAGTATAATTATATGCTTCTTCTAAATCAAATCCGGCATTGTTTAGATATTGAGTATTAATTTGACCATCAAGTTCTGAAGGGTTAATTAAAAACAATTTACCTTGATTTACTCTATCACTTTGAGATAAAAAATGATTAATAAATTCTAACCCTGATATTTTTTTTAATTTATTTTTATATAAAAAATTCCAAATCAATACCATATAACCACTATCGGGAATAACTATATCTGACTTTAATAAAGAGTCGTAATACGATTTATCTTCTTTAATTGTTACTAAAGCTGGAGCAGCAGGAACTGTAAGTAATCCTCCTTTTTCATGTAGAAAATCAAAAACTCCTTTTACTAAACCGTTGTAAAACTTTATTCCTAATATTTGAACTGATTGATAACTCATTTATAAGTTTTTTGATTTTTATTTTATAAAAAAGAATTCCTTATTTTTCATTTTTCATCCAATCAACAGTAATCTTAACACCTTCTTCAAGTTTGTATGGTAATTTTCCACACAATTCTTCTAAATCAGACATATCATAAACCATGTATGTAATTAAATTGTTTAATCTAAATGTAGTTAATGGAGGGTTTTTCCAGCCTAGAATTTGACATAAATCTCCAATTTTAGAAACTATTTTTAACGGAAACATTGGTATTTCTTTACTTTTTTTATTGTTGAACTGTATTGAAACCATATCTGCCCATTCTTTAAGATCAATTGATGGATAATCACTTAAATAATAATTTTTCTTAATTTTATCATTTGAGGCAAAAAGTATGGTTTCTAATTGAAATATTGTATTTAATACAAATCCAAAAGATTTTTTTGGGTAATGATTTTTGGGTAAAAAAAACAGTCCTTTTTTTACAGTATCAAAAAAAGTTCTATACGGAATTTCAAAATATGGTCCCCAAATAGAAGTAGGTCTAACTATTACATAATCATGATTAGCATTTTCACTAACTATTTTTTCACCTAACATTTTACTTTCTCCGTATAAATTTGGAGGACAATAATCATCAAAATTTTTAGGTATATAGTCAATTTTACAAACCATACGGCTTGATGTGTAAATTGTTCTTTTTATATTAGGTGTTTTATTAATAATATCAACTATGTTTTCAACTCCCTCAATATTACTTGCGTAACCGCTTAAATTGTTTTTCTCATCTAAATCTACTCTTGCCGCTAAGTGTATTACATATTCGGGATTAAAAGTTTCAAAACATTCTAGTAATTCTTTTTTATTTAGAATATTTCCCTTAAACCAATTGTTTAGATATTTTTGGTTTTTTGGTTTTTTTTTATCAAAATTTATTATCTCATGACCTTTTAAACATAAATAGTCTACTAAGTTAGTACCAATAAAACCCGAACCTCCTGTAATTAATATTTTTGACATTTAATTAGAAATTTTACTTTTGTTTTTATATAAAAAATCAATTTCTATATACTTGTTATTATTTCCTAAATTAAAGTCTAACATACCATCTAATTCAAAATTTTTACTGTTTAAATAAGCATTAATTTCTGTAAATGATGGTTGGTTAACATAAAGTTGTTCTAAATTAGCTTCAATTACAATATAATCTATGCTGTTTAATGTTTTCTCGCCTCCTTTTAAAACTTCTAGCTCATAGCCTTGAACGTCTAGCTTTAATAAAGAAACCCCTTTTGTTGTTTTGTTATTAAATTCTAACGAATCAATAGTTTTAATCAAAACATCAATTTTATCTAAATCATTTTCTTCTTTAGGATAATGATTATTATCATTACTAATATCTAGTATTGAGCTTATATGCCCAAATTTATTTTTATTAAATTTAATTGATCCAACTTCATTTCCTAAGGCTACATTATGAGTAGTTATTTTATTATTTGCATTAAAAATTTTTTCAATTTTTGGATATAAATTAGGTAAAGGCTCAAATACCTCAATCTCTGCACTTGGATATAAGTAACTAGCTACTTTTGAAAACTGTCCAGAATTAGCTCCAACATCTATAATAAAATCTAACTTTGGAACTGTTTTTTTTATGTTAGAAACAACCTCAAATGATGCAAATGAAAAAAGCTTGCCTTTAATTAATTGCAAAACCCACTTTGATTTTAATACTATGAATATCTGTTTAACTAATGTTGAATATCTCATTAATTTAATCTTTATGTTTAAGGAGTGCAATTTAGTATAAAATTTAAAAGAAACATACTTCACATCTTTTTTAATTAGAACTCTTTTTAATTATATTTTTCTATTTTTGTTCAAGACTAATATAATAACTATTTACTTATTAAAAATCTCTTTTACTTGGTATATTGATAAATTTAATACTTTTGAATTAAGAGGTCATGATTTAGAAAATGGATTTAAAAGTTCACTGGCAAAAGCAAATGAATAAATGAAAATAAACTTAAAAAAATACTTACTTTACTCTTCAGTTTTTGCCATATTTACAGAAGCTTTTTATTTTAATTTAATTATCGATTGGAAGTTATTTTACCTAATTCTTCTAGTAAATTATTTGTTAATATTTACGTATTATAAAAAAATTATTTTTACTAAAAACTTTATTTTTTTTATTTTCTTTGTTTTCATACATGGTTTGTTTTGCTATACAATTATAGGAATTCCGTTTAATTATATGCTTTCTCAAATTATTGGAATTACAATTATTGGAATATATTATTATAATTTTATACAGCTTTATAAAGTTGAAGAAATAATTGCTGTTTACCTGAAAATGGCATTAGTAATTTCTATTATTGCCTATCCTATGTATTTTTTAGGAATTAATTTTAACGCGAATAATGACCCTCGTTTAAGTGGTATACTTAAAGAACCCGCTCATTATGCAATTGTAATAATTCCAGCATGTTACTATTTTTTTAAAACAAAGAAGTATCTTTCGTTTTTTATTGTTTTTGGCACCCTTATTTTATCCAATTCCTCTTTAGGATACATTGGTTGCGGGTTAATATTTTTATTGCCTAATTTAAATCGAAAAAGATTGTCATATCTAGTAATAGTAATGCCTTTTATATTGATATCTTTTATTTATATCTACAATAATTATACTTTTTTTAAAATGCGTGTTGATGACACATATGAAAACTTAAAAGTTATTAATACAGGTAAGTTTAAAGAAGAAACAAATCTTAGTTCATATGTTATGTTAGCAAACGTATATATCATGAAGGAAAATGTTAAAGATCACCCTTTTGGAAGTGGTATTGGGAGTCATCACTACATGCATACAGAAAATTATATAAAAGAATTAAGACCTCCAAAATATTTAGTTAAACAAAATATTCATACAAATAATTCATTTGATGCCAATTCGTTAGCCATTAGAATGCTTTCTGAGTTTGGTGTTTTTGGTTTATTAGCTATACTTATTGCTATTATCGCAGGAGTTTTAGTTTTTTCTAGCAAAGAATTAATATTTTTACAAGGATTATTTATATATATATGCCTAAAATTATTTAGAGATGGTCATTATTTTCCTCCAGAATTTTTCTTTTTTTTATGTATCTTTTATATTTCCTATTTAAATCATTTTAAAAAACAAACCCATTGAAAACTATTTATCATATAGCAGAAAGTGTAGCAAATGAAAGTGGTGGATTAAAAACAGTTGTTTTAAATTTAAATTCACATATATCGTCTTCTTTTAAGAGTCAAATTATTTGTAATAAAAAAGAAGAAAAAGATGATTTTTTAGTATTTCCTTCTAATAAATTTAAAAATTGGGCTTATTCAAAAGAATTGTCGTTGTATTTAAAACAAAACTTAGATTTTCAAAGTATTTTACACCTTCATGGTGTTTTTATGCATGCACATTTTACTGGTTCAAAAGTAGCTATTAAAAACAACCTTCCTTATGTTGTTTCTCCTCACGGGATGCTTGAACCTTGGCATTTAAATGATAAAAAAATTAAAAAAAGTATTTATTTAAAACTTTTTTTAAATAAAATTATTAAAAACTCTAATGTTTTGCATGCAATTACTCCATTTGAAAAGGATAATTTATATAAACTTACAAATCACAAAAACATTGTTGAAATTCCAAATCTAATTCATTATACTAATTTGCCAAAAACAACAAATACAGCAGATGAAGAAGATTATTTTATGTTTTTAGGTAGAATTCACCCTAAAAAAGGATTAGATATTCTATTAGAGTCATTTAGTAGAATTGACAATAAGAAAATAACATTAAAAATTGTAGGTTCAGAAAATGAATATTCTAATGAATTGAAAATTAAATGTGAAAAATTAAATATTTCAAAAAGAGTAATGTTTTTAGGTGGCGTTTTTGGAGATGAAAAATATAATCTTTTATCAAATGCTAAAGCGTTTGTAGCACCTTCATATTCTGAAGCTATAGGAATGGTGAATTTAGAGGCAGCAGCATGCAATACTCCTGTTATTACTTCATTTTATACAGGTATAAATCCAGAATGGAATACCAATGGAGGCATAATGATTAACCCTAATGTTGTTGAGCTAACAAAAGCACTAAATGATGCTTCTTCTTGGTCAAATGAAGAACAAAACAATAGGGGAATAATGTTGTCTGAATATGTTAAAGAAAATTATTCTTGGGAAAAGAAAGGTGATCTTTGGACCGAGCTTTATAAAACACTAAATTAAACAAAAAAACTAAAACACATTGGTTTTAGTTTTTTTGTTTTTTAATAAAAATAAGGTTTTTATTAATTATCTAAAAGTGCTTCTAATTGTTCACTTCCTCCCATTGCTGGTGGATATTCTCCTCCGTGTTTCATTACATATTTTGATGTGCTTTCATTCCAAGTAACTTTATCATTTGCCATAAAATAAGTAGTAAAGTTTTCTTTATCACTTAAGACAACCTTGTCATTATTTTTGATTGAAATTCCAGTAATACCTATTTCATTTTGTTCTTTGTTAGTACTTAAATTTATAGATAAATTTTGGATTTTTTCTCCTTTTGGTAAATCAATAGTAATTTGCTGAGGTAGATCTGACCCTTTTACTATTTTTTCAACAGGTTCTCCTGATAAATAATAACCGTCTTTTTTGAAAACAATAGATATTACATCATCTTTTGGATATAAAGCATTTATTGTTACAGAAAATTGATCTGCTACTATTACTTTTTCATCGATTGTTTCCTCCTTTTTTGTACCATCACCACAAGAAAAAAGCAAGAAACTAATTAAAGAAACTAAAATTATTTTATTCATTTGTTAAAAAATTTAATATTTGATTTTATTCGGCAAATTTAATGGTTTTTTTAACATAAAAACAAATCAATATGATTTTTTAATTAAAATATTAAAAATCGAAATTACCCTTTTAAATTCTCCTTGCAAAAGTCTCTTAAAAATCGCGAATGTTAAGGTGTAAACCCATACTATTAATCTATATTTATTAAATTTAGTTGCAAATTTCATTTTTGCTTTTAAATAAACTAAATCTATAAAATCTGAATTTTTTCCTACATTCTTTGTGTTTGTAGAGTTACCCTGTTTATGATAAACGCTTAATACATTAATGATCTTTACATAACCGTTGTTCTTTCTCATTCTAAAAGACCAATCTAACTCTTCAAAATATAAAAAATAGTCCTCACATAATAAACCAGTACTTAATAAATTGTTAGTAGTAACTAACATTGATGCTCCAATTGGAAAATCAACTTTTATGTTAGGATTAAATTTATAATTTAATAGTGGCTTATTTACATCCACAATAATTGAATTTCCTGTTATATAATTATATTTTCCTCCTGTAGCTTGGATTAATTCTGGGTTATTATAATCTATTAAAGGTGTTCCAAAAAATATTTTATCTTTATCATTTAGTTTGGTTACTTCTTCAAGAATAGAGTTTATTGTATTTTTTTCAATTATTGTATCATTATTTAATAACCATATTAAAGAATTTTTTTTATCAAACTTTAAAATATATTTTAAAGCAATATTATTGGCAGCAGAGAACCCTTTGTTGTGTTTTGCTTTTACTAAAAGTATTTTGTTTTTTATGTTTTCATTTAATATGTTTTCTTCATTTAAAAGAACTAAATCTACAGGTTTTTTTACTAAAGGATAAATTATGTAATTAAAATTAGTTTCAATGTTGCTTATTTCGTTTTTAGACCAATTTACAATTTCATCATAAGATTTATTGTTTTCACTATTATCAACTACTATTATTTGATAATTATCATTTGTGTTTTTTAAAACACTTTCTAAACACTCTATTGTGTCTTTACTATTGTTATAATTTACAATTACTATGTACATTATATATTTTGATTTGTTGTTTTGATATATTTATAATAATACAATATTATTGAACCTGTAATGAATGTTTCTACTATGTATAATGAAATTAGGCTTCCGTTTAATTGATAAATTAAAGTTAGAAAATAACATGAAACAAACATTATTACTACGGTTATCATAGATAAATATGAAATTTCTTTTTCTTTTGAATTATATAATAGTAATTGATAAAACGGTATATTTAATGCTATTATAATAGGTATCGGAATAAATTTAATTACAAAATCTATTATTTCAATTGTTTTTGAGGGAAAATATAATTCTAAAGGTAATATTAGATAAACTCCTAATAACAATGCTGATAATGTTAATAAAGCGGCAATGTTCACTTTGTTAATTAACTGTATGAAGTTTAATCCTTCTTTTTTATCGTTTTTATACTGAATACAAAATCTTGGAAAACTAACTGCAAAAAAAACTGATAAATAACTTCTAAATAAACTAACTATCATTTCTGCTATTTTATAAATTCCAGATTCATAATTACCTAATAAACTACTTATTATTAAAATTGGAATATTTACATATAATGAAATAGATAGATTTGATAATACAATAGAAAATTCACTTTTAAAAATTTCTACAATATTGATTTTAGAAAAGCTGATAATATTAATTTTATTTTGTAAAAATATCTTTCTTAAAAAATAAATATTTACTACTAAATTAGACAAACCAATTATTAAAAAATAATATATGTAATCGTTTTTGTTGATAATAAGTAAATAAATCAAGATAATCTGAGTTAATCTTGAGATAATAATTATAGTATTTATTTTTTTTATTT
>NZ_CAXBFR010000120.1:0-8795 GCF_963975005.1 uncultured Flavobacterium sp. | reverse complement strand
CTTTTATTTTCTTTTAATTCTTGTAAAGAGAAAATAGATGAAAACTTATCTGTTAATGTCTACATTGATAGTATAAAATATTATAATAAAATTGTAAAGACAGATAATACTAAAGATTCTTTAAAATTAAATTTTATTAATAGAACTTTTAGCTTAAATAAAAAAATTTCAATTGATTCAATTCGTATAAAAAACAATGACACAATAGCTTATAATTTTTTAAAATATAATGATAACAAAAATTATATATTAGCAAGTCAAGTTAATTTATCAGACGCAATAAAACTTAAAGATACAGCTAGAATTACAAAAATTTATTCCAATTTAGGATATTTTTATTTAAAAAGAAATATTCACGATAGCGCATTCTTTAATTTTGATAAAGTTCAAAAAATTTATGCAAAAAAAGGAGTATTAGAGAAAGTAAACGAACATTCACTTAACAAAGCTTCATCTCAATATCAAGCTGGTGATTATTTGGGATGTGAAACAACAATTTTTAAGGCCCTTTTTTCATTAAAAAAACAAAAAAACGATTTAAATTTAAATATCGCATATACATTAATAGGTATAAGTAAAATTGAACTAAAAGAGTATGAAGAATCAATTGAATATTTAAATTTAGCATTAGATTTAACCAAGAATTTAGATCCATCAAAGTGTTTTAACGGTATTGCATATAATAATCTAGGATTAGTTTGTTTTAAAAAACAAGATTATGAAAAAGCAATTCAATATTATAAAAAAGCTATTGATGTAAAAGGTTTTGAAAACACAAATCTTCAAGTTTACACAATGGCAAAAGAATATATGTTGTTTTCAAAATTTAAATTGGGGCAAATTGATAATTTTAAAAATGATTATAATGAAATTATAAAAAACTTTAATAGTCTTAATTTATCCTCAATTCAACCAAAAATTCAATTGTCTGAATTTTATGAATCACAAAATGATATAATAAGTGCTCAAAGATTTGCACTTGAAGCATATAATTTATCAGTTAAAGAAAAACTATATAGAGAAAAACTAATTGCTCTAAAGCAACTAACTAATGTTTTTCCAGAAAAATCAAAATATTATTCTAATGAATATATAAAATTGACAGATAGTATAGCATCCGTAGATAAAAAAACTCAAAACACCTTTGCCCGAATTGAATATAGAGTAGATGAATTAAACAATGAAAATTTTTTGTTGGCTGAGCGAAATAAACAATTAATTTATTATTTTGTAATTGGTGCTTTGTTGTTATCTATGTTTTATATTTATAGGTGGCAGAAACAAAAACAAAGAGAGTTTGTCTTAATTCAGGAGCAACAAAAAGCAAATGAAGAAGTATATAGTTTGATGATTAATCAACAATCTCAAATGGATCATGTAAAAGCCCAAGAACAAAAAAGAATTTCTCAAGAATTACATGATGGTGTTTTAGGAAAGTTGTTTGGCGCTAGAATGAACCTTGATTTCTTAAACAATCAAGAACCAGAACAAATAAAAAATGACAAAGCAAAATATATTCAAGAAATAATTCAGGTAGAAAAACAAATTAGACAAATTTCTCACGAATTAAATGATGAAAAACGACATATCATTAATAATTATCAATTAATGATAGATAGACTTGTTGAAGAAGAAGAAAAACTTCTTAAAAGTAATATTGATTACACTTACAATAAGAAAGTGCCTTGGGAAAAACTTTCTGCGGAAGAAAAAATCAATTTATATAGAATATTTCAAGAGACATTCCATAATATTTACAAATATGCAAATGCTAAAAAAGTTATTTTTTCATTTGTTCATGATAATAACAATTTGAAAATTAGTATCTTAGATGATGGAAAAGGTTTTAATTACAAAAAAGCATCTAAAGGTATAGGTATTAAGAACATGAGAGAAAGAGCAAACCTAATAAATGCAATTTATACAATTGATTCAGAAATCAACAAAGGCACAACAACACAAATTATACTAGAACTAAACCCCAACAAAGAATTTTAAATTATGAAAAAACTAACTGTATTTATGGCCGATGATCATCCTTTTATCATTGAAGCATATAATAATACAATAAAAACCTATGAGAATGAATATGAAATTACTGTATTAAAAGCTAGTAACTGCAAAGAAGCATATGAAACCTTAAACAGTAGCGATACACCTCTTATAGATTTGGCTTTTTTAGATGTCAGTATGCCAGCATTTGAAGAAAGAAATGTATTAACGGGTGAAGATGTAGCTAGAATAATTAAAAATAAACAGCCTCAATGTAAAATTATAATGTTAACAATGTTGTCCGATTCTTTACGAATTTTAAACATTATTAAAAATATTAACCCTAATGGTTTAATAATAAAAAATGATTTAACCTTTGAAGAACTTAAAAATGCTTTTGAGAAAATTTTGCATGGAGATAATTACTATAGCCAAACAGTCGTAAAATATGTAAGTCAGTCAGCTTCTATAGAAAGCAGCCCAATTGACGAGCTAGATAGACAAATTTTATATCATATTTCTCGAGGAGTTAAAACAAAGAATATTCCAATGTACACTTCTATGTCTCTAAGTACTATTGAAAAAAGAAAATTAAGCTTAAAAGAGCTTTTTAAAGTTAAAGGAGGTTCTGATGAAGACTTAATTAGAGAAGCAAGAGACAGAGGGTTTTTATAAAAATACGGCAAAACCGTAACACAAAGAGGTTGAAACCGCAGACAACTTATTGTGCTTTATTGTAATTTAGCAAAAGGAAATAACAACAAAATATTTCTCATACGTTCTTATAATATTTTATGTGTCTATTAAATAAACTTTAAGCGTAAATTTTTCGTAATTTTTTTCTGCTTAAAGTTTAAAAACAAAATTTTATAAAACAGATGAATGTGTAGCCCTGTATTTGCCCCAAGCGAAACTTAACCTACTATGCCTAAATCTGTTTTGTTTTATTTTAAATTAAAAAAGCGCAAACATTTATTGTTTGCGCTTTTTTGTTTTACCTAAGTCTAAATTAAAATCTATAACCAATATTAAAATTAAATTTAGGAAAAAATAAAGGTTCTAAAGGAATATCTTTTAAATTCCTACCTAAACCAGCTACTAATTCAATTGAAATATTTGATTCGGTTACCCATTTTTTTCCAAATGAAGCTCCAATAACATTTGCAGAAAAACTTGAAATAGTTTCTATTCTTGGGGCCAAAACATCTTCTGGTTGAATAAAAAAAGTATCAACACCTTCCAAATACTTATAAAATGCTTCAAAAAAGAATCCGTTTGCTTTGTAAACATTATTTTTGTCTAAATAATATCTAACAAAAGGACTAATAGAAAATTGTTCTATTTTAAAATCATGTTTTTTTAAATTTGAAACTAAACTAGTACCAAGACTAAATTTTTTAAAAGTAAAATTTTCATAAGTTAAATAAACAGAGTTGTCCAAAATTTGAAAAGCATCAAGCTTTATTTCATGATTTTTTAAATTAATTTTTTTTAAAGAATCTTCTTGAGAAACACAAGTAAAATTTAAAGTTAAACAGATTACCACAACAAATAATTTTTTCATAAAATTTATATTTTTATGTGGATTATAAAATCAACAAAAGGTTGCGTTGTAAATTGCTTATTGATTTAAATTTAACTTTAAATGACTGTATGTTAACTTAATTGTCAGAACTTAAAGCATTCCAACCTTTCGCTTTCAAAGCAATTTTTGTATTTGCTCTTGTGATTAAGTGATTTCCTTCTTTTTCGTTTACAATATGTCCAATAACCGTTAAATTAGGATTGGCTTTTATTTTATCAAAATCCTTTAATTTAATAGTGAACAACAATTCATAATCTTCACCACCATTAATAGCAATCGTAGTGCTATCAATATTAAACTCTTCACAGACATCAATTAATTGTGGATCAAGTGGAATTTTTTCTTCAAATAAATTACAACCCACATTACTTTGTTTGCAAATATGCATGATTTCAGAAGAAAGTCCGTCCGAAATATCAATCATAGAAGTTGGTTTAACGTCTAATTGTGCTAATAATTCTTTGATGTCTTTTCGTGCTTCCGGCTTCAATTGTCGTTCAATTAAATAAGTGTAAGCGTCCAAGTCAGGTTGGTTGTTTGGATTTACCTGAAAAACTTGCTTTTCACGTTCCAAAACTTGTAAACCCATATAAGCTGCACCTAAATCTCCAGTTACAACTAATAAATCTCCTTCTTTTGCACCATTTCTATAAGCTAAATCTTTTTCATCAGCTTCACCAATAGCAGTTATAGAAATAATCATTCCTTTTTGAGAAGAAGTTGTGTCACCACCAACAACATCAACATTGTAGATTTTAGCTGCTAATGCAATTCCGTCAAACAACTCTTCTAAAGCTTCTAGTGGAAAACGATTAGAAACCGCAATAGAAACTGTTATCTGAGTCGGAGTAGCATTCATTGCATAAATATCCGAAAGATTCGCTACAACGGCTTTATATCCCAAATGTTTCAAAGGCATATAGCTCAAATCAAAATGAACACCTTCAACCAATAAATCTGTTGAAATTACAGCTTTTTTCTTCTTAAAGTCAATCACTGCAGCATCATCACCAATACTTTTTAGTGTTGACTTTTGTTTTACATCAAATTGCTTAGTTAAATGTTCTATTAATCCAAATTCACCTAATTGCGATAAATCTGTTCTTTGAGGGTTTTTGTCTTCTATCATTTTTTCAATTCTAAATTAGAAGTTGCAAAGGTACAACGTTGAAAGTGTATTTGCTAAATAAAAAACCCAACAACTTGCGTCATCGGGTTCCTCTTTCTTCTTGTATCTTTTTTCTATTCTCTTTTCTTAATCATTCAACTTCAAAACAGCCATAAATGCTTCTTGAGGAATTTCAACATTTCCTACTAAACGCATACGCTTTTTACCCTTTTTCTGTTTTTCAAGTAATTTTCTTTTACGAGAAATATCTCCACCATAACATTTAGCAGTTACATCTTTACGAAGAGCTTTTATCGTTTCACGAGCAATAACTTTTGCTCCAATTGCTGCTTGAATTGGAATATCAAATTGTTGTCTTGGGATTAATTCTTTCAATTTTTCACACATTTTCTTACCAATGTGATAAGCACTACTTTCGTGAATTAAAGCAGAAAGTGCATCAACTGATGCAGCATTTAATAAAACATCTAATCGTACTAATTTAGACTCACGTAATCCAATAGGTGAATAATCAAATGAAGCATATCCTTTAGAAACTGTTTTTAAACGATCATAAAAATCGAAAACAATTTCAGCTAAAGGCATGTCAAAAGTCAATTCAACGCGTTCCGTTGTTAAATATGTTTGATTGGTAATTACACCACGTTTTTCAATACATAAACTCATTACATTACCAACGAAATCAGCTTTTGTAATGATTGTTGCTTTTATATAAGGCTCTTCAACTCGGTCTAATTTAGAAGGTTCAGGTAAATCCGTAGGATTATTTACAATTAAAATAGTGTTAGGCTCTTTTTTAGTAAAAGCATGATACGAAACGTTGGGAACTGTAGTAATTACAGTCATGTCAAACTCACGTTCTAAACGTTCTTGGATAATTTCCATGTGTAACATGCCTAAGAATCCACAACGAAAACCAAATCCTAAGGCTGCTGAACTTTCTGGTACAAAAACCAGAGAAGCATCATTTAATTGTAATTTTTCCATTGAAGCGCGTAAGTCTTCAAAATCATCTGTATCAACTGGATAAATTCCAGCAAATACCATTGGTTTTACGTCCTCAAAACCTGTAATCATATTGGTTGTTGGTGTTTTTGCATCTGTTACAGTGTCACCAACTTTTACTTCTTTTGCTTCTTTTATTCCAGAAATCAAATAACCAACATCACCTGTTGAAATTTTATTTTTTGGGACTTGATTTAATTTTAAGGTTCCAACTTCATCAGCAAAATATTCATTTCCTGTTGCCATGAATTTAATCTTCTGACCTTTTTTAATTTCACCATTTTTTACACGGAAAATTACTTCAATTCCTCTAAAAGGATTGTAATGTGAGTCGAATATTAAGGCTTGTAACGGTTCGTCAACATTTCCTTTTGGAGCTGGAATTTTTTCGATAATGGCGGCTAAAATATCTTCAACACCAAAACCTGTTTTTCCTGAAGCATGTATAATATCTTCTAATTTACATCCTAATAAATCAATAATGTCATCACTAACTTCTTCTGGATTTGCACTTGGTAAATCCACTTTATTTAAAACCGGAATAATTTCCAAGTCATTTTCTAAAGCTAAATATAAATTAGAAATCGTTTGTGCTTGTATACTTTGTGCTGCATCAACAATCAACAAAGCTCCTTCACAAGCAGCAATAGAACGAGAAACTTCATAAGAAAAATCAACGTGACCAGGTGTGTCAATTAAATTTAAAATATAATCTTCACCTTTATATTTGTATTCCATTTGAATAGCGTGACTTTTAATGGTAATTCCACGTTCACGTTCCAAATCCATATTGTCTAATAACTGAGCTTTTTCTTCACGAGCAGTTACGGTTTGAGTAGCACCTAACAATCTGTCAGCTAACGTACTTTTTCCATGGTCAATATGTGCTATTATACAAAAATTTCTAATGTTTTTCATTCTCTTTTTCTTTCTTTATGTAGCAATGCGATTGCATTTAATTTGCAAATATAATTCAAAGTTTTGGATATAATATGCTGATTTTTTTTTCCTTAAGATTCAAACCATAATTTTTTAGTATTTTTGCAAAAATATTAGCTAGAAAAATGCCAAAAATCGGAAACATAGTTTTACCAGAATTTCCTTTATTACTTGCACCTATGGAAGACGTAAGTGATCCACCATTTCGTAGATTGTGCAAATTGCATGGGGCTGATTTAATGTATTCTGAATTTATTTCTTCAGAAGGATTAATTCGCGATGCAATGAAAAGCATGAAAAAACTAGATATTTTTGATTACGAAAGGCCAGTTGGAATTCAAATTTTTGGTGGTGATGAAGAAGCAATGGAAATGTCAGCCAGAATTGTTGATACAGTTCAACCTGATTTGGTTGACATAAATTTTGGTTGTCCTGTAAAGAAAGTAGTATGCAAAGGAGCAGGAGCAGGAGTTTTAAAAGATGTTGATTTAATGATTCGCTTAACAAAAGCAGTTATTAAAGGAACTTCTTTACCAGTTACGGTTAAAACTCGTTTGGGTTGGGATGATGCTTCTATAAATATTGATGAGGTTGCGGAAAGATTACAAGATATTGGTGTTCAAGCCTTGTCAATTCATGCAAGAACTCGTGCTCAAATGTATAAAGGGCATTCAGATTGGTCTCATATTGCAAGAGTTAAAAATAATCAAAGAATTACAATGCCTATTTTTGGAAATGGCGATATTGATTCTCCAGAAAAAGCCTTGGAGTACAAAAATAAATATGGAATTGATGGAATCATGATTGGAAGAGCAGCCATTGGAAACCCATGGATTTTTAATGAAATCAAGCATTTTATGAAAACGGGAGAACATTTAGATCAACCTAATATGAATGATAGAATTGATGCTGCAAAAAACCATTTAATTTGGTCAATGGACTGGAAAGGGGAGCATTTAGGAATTATAGAAATGCGTCGACATTATACCAATTATTTTAAAGGAATTCATTCTTTTAAAGAATATAAACAACGTTTGGTTACTACAGATGATTCAAATGGATTAATGAAAATTTTTGATGAAATTGCAGATGTTTATGCAGATTATCAATTTTCGTAAGCTATTCCACTAATTTTTTCGAAACCGTGCTACTTGCGATCCAAGAAGCAATAATTCCCAATAAATATATTGTTGAAATTACAATTAAAATGTTTTTGATTTCAAAAACTACAGGATAAGGCAAAGAGTCATTTACCATAACTAGACTAAACTGTTGTTGAATTACTACTATAAGGATTCCGAGAATTAATCCAATTAATCCGCCAAAAAAAGTAAGCAAACCACCTTGAAAAAAGAATATTCCACGCAATTGTTTTACTTCCACGCCTAAATTATACAAGGTTTTTAAATTTGATTTTTTATCGATAATCATCATGATTAAGGCTCCAATTAGATTGAATAAAGCTATGATAATCACTAAAGTAAAAATAAGATATACCGCAATGTTTTCTGTATTCAGCATTTTGTAAAGTGAATCATTTAACTGGGCTCTGTTTTTTATAGTAACATTATTTTTAAAAATTGATTTTAATTCAGCTATTGCTTTTTCTTCACCTGAATTAGGATTGATTTTAAATTCAATATTTGTGACTTGATTTGGCTTAAAACCAAGTAATTCTTGAGCTATTTCAATATCGCAATACACATATTTGTTGTCAATTTCTTCATTCAAAGAATATACCCCAACAGGAATTAATGATGCACGTTTAAAATCATCTTCGCTAGAAATTTGCCCTTTTTTAGGTTTTGGAGCAATAACTTCTAATCGATTATTAAAATCTAATAAACCAATTGAAAGTTTACGCATTATTCCAGCACCAATAATAGCTTGATTAGTTTCTGATTCAATCCAAGAACCTGCAAAAAGCTGTTCGTTAAAATGCGTAACATCAGAATATAAAGAATCGACCCCTTTTATGTAGGCAACTTGTTCTTTTTCGTCATATAAAAAGAAAACACGTTCTTCAACTATTTTACTGAATGCTGAAAAGTTTGTCGATTTCTTTAGTTGATTGACTTGTTCCGTAGAAAGTATAAAAGATTTTCCTTTTGAAGCTTCAATTTTTAAATCTGGATCAGTTGAATT
>NZ_CAXBFR010000119.1:0-8917 GCF_963975005.1 uncultured Flavobacterium sp. | reverse complement strand
AGTTCTTTTGTGGTAAGTTTTGCTATGGATGATAAGCAATTGATATTGCAAGTGAAACATGCTGCTGATGCTACTTTAAAGCGAATTGGTATACGTTTGTTGGTGCTAGACTTAAATTTAGAAACCAATGAAGGGGCTTTGCATTTGGGTCAATGGCATTTTGAGAGGCCAAAGACTTTAGCTTTGTGTTATGATATGCCGGAAGTACCTAAACCAATTGGCAGTTTATTTTATTTGCTAGAGGTACAAGCTATTAAAGAAACAACTAGTTCTTTTATTTTTGAAGAAGATGTAAATAAAGGAATTGTTTTTTTAGATTTGGTTGTTTAGCATTCTATACTTTTAAACCTTTTGTTTACTACTACTTTAGATATGGTTTTAACGCAATATTTTTTTTATGAAAACATTCATAAAAATATCTAATTCATTTGATAATTTATAAAAACTTATTTTTTTTAAAGTTAATTTATTGAAAATAAGTTTTTTAACATTTGTTTAGGTTTATGTTTTAATAGTTGTAACTTTATAAAATAAACAGCTTTTCTTAGACTAACTATATTTTTTGACAGATTCTTTTAGATTCAGGTGAAACATTATAAATCTGATATTTAACTGTAATTCCTCCATTTTGGTATGTAGTCGTTTTTAATCTTTAAAAACACATCAATCTTATTTAAAATTGCTTTTTAACTTCATTACTATTTGTTTTTTATAGCAAGCTTTACTTATGATTATATAAAATTTAGGATTAATTCTGTAACATATTTTAGCATTAAATAGGTAACTTTATACCAGTAGTTTAGCCCTTACTATTACTAGTAGTTTAGCCCTTACTATCTTTTTTTAAAGCAAAAAATTAGTCGTCAAATACTTGAAGTACAGATGTGTTTGGGCACACTAGAAACTTATTAAATCAAATAATCATAAAACAGTAACAAAATGAAAAATAAAGCAGCCTTAGAACAAAGCATCCTTAAACTTACCACAACCATTCAACAAGAATATCCAGAATTAATACAATTCATTACTGAAATGCCACAGAACAATTCGGAAGATGAACAAGTAACCCTAAAAAGTCTTGAAGATTATCGCAATTCTTTAAAAGATATTTTAGTTAAGTATAGCACTACTCATAGCGAAGAATCTAATACAGATACTGCTAAAGCAAAAGCAAAAGAGTATGCTGATTTACAGCGTTATCCACCTTCAGAAGATATTTATGCTCAATTTAAAGAAGAGAAGGATTTGAATCCAGAAGATATTTCTAAAAAGAAAACAGCAAACGAAAAAGAAAGCGGTTGGAATGAAAAAGATTTTGGAGATTTAAAAACAGGTGTTGATTTAGATGTGCCTGGAGCTGAATTGGATGATCAACAAGAAAATGTGGGTAGCGAAGATGAAGAAAACAACTATTACAGTATCGGAGGAGATAATCACAACGATTTAGATGAAGATAAAGGTTAAAAAACATCATATATAACAACTATAAAACAATAAACATATTATGAAAATTCTATTTAATACAGACAAAACAATATCCGGAGATGAAAATCAAGAAGACTATTTTACTTCTTTAATAGCCGAAAAATTAGAACGATTTCAATCCCAATTAACCCGAATAGAAGTCCATTTAAAGGATGAAAACGGAAAAAAAGAAGGACTAAATGATATTCATTGTGTTCTTGAAGCCAGAATTGAAGGAAGAGAGCCAATGGCTGTTAGTTGTGAAGCTGATACTGCTAAAAATGCTGTTTCGGGTGCTATAGATAAACTAAAAACAGCTTTAGACACCGTTCTTGGGCGATTGAAAAATCATTAAAAAACCTTTATTTGGAACACCTTTTATAAGTTTCTAAAAAGGTTTGGTTTTCGATTCACACAGTAATAATTTAAAAAAATAATATTATGATGCACTATAACAACGATTATCACTATTGGGGAATGCACTTTGTGTGGTGGGCTATCTGGATAATTTTCCTTATTTGGATTTTTGCAACACCTTATAAAATTCCTGGCAAAAGAGCTCAAAAAGAGACTCCACTTGATGTTTTAAAAAAACGTTTTGCAGTTGGAGAAATCAGCAAAGAAGAATATCAAGAAAAGAAAGACCTTCTTAAAAAATGATAGTAAGGCTTTATTAATTTACATTACGAACAAATTCTTTTCAGCAATTTTTAAGGAAAGAAAACATTCCTTAGATAAAAGAAATAGAAAGAATAGGGTTTCCGCTGATCCTATGATTAGAATGGTTTTACTATTATTTTGAATACTTTTTTTAATCACTAAAAACAAATTAAAATTATGGAATCACACTATTATAATGTTGATGTCAACTGGGAAAACACTCGAAAAGGTATTCTTTGTTCTCCTGAATTAAATAAGAAGAATGGTATTTGTATTGAAGTAGCTACACCACCTGAATTTTCTAAGGGAATTGAAGGCATTTGGACCCCAGAGCATTTATTTGTTGCGGCTGTTAGTAGTTGTTTAATGACAACTTTTTTAGCCATTGCTGACCATTCGACACTAGAGTTTGTTAGTTTTAAATGTGAAGCTAAAGGAAAGCTAGAAGAAATTGATGGCAAGCTAGTCATGAGCGAAATACACCTAAAACCAACAGTTGTAATTCATGAAGAGCTTCATAAAAACAAAGCTATTCGCATTGTAAAAAAAGCGGAAGATGCTTGTTTAATTTCGCGTTCTATTACCGCGAAAGTAATTACAGAAATAGTAGTTTTAGTAGAACCCCTTTTATTAGATAACAAATAACAAAAGTACAAGCTAGAAAAAGATATCTAATGAAATCACAAAACAACTTAGGCATTTGGATGAATCATTAAAAAACACTCACCTAATTGATTTGTATCTTAAAGAAAAAGCTAAACCAATTAGGTTAAACTACTATTTAGTTAAAAAATGAACAATCATAGAAAAAAGGGTTTAACCTGATTTTTGTGGTTGTTTTTTACTTTGTACCCTAACCTAAAAAACACAAGCCAAAGAATTTTCTATTTGATTGTATTTTTTTATGTAACACTTTTAAAAAGTATTCAAAAAGAGTTACATTTTTTTTAAAAGTGTCACATTTTTGTGGCAAAAAAGATTTAAAAAAATAAATTGTCACAAAACTGTGGCAAAAAAACTGTAGAAAAATAATTGCGACAAAAAAACTATTTTTAAAACAATCCTAAAAACAGGTATTTATACCTGTTTTTAGGATTGTTTTTTTTATTTACTTTACAGTCAAGTTTAGGTTTAGGTACGACAACCTTGATGATGAATAGAAATTACTAGGATGAAAAGTGGTCTTACTGCAGAGGAATTGCTTGAGGTTTTGCCCAAACAAAATATGTTAGATATGGTAAATGCTTTTACTAAAAAAATGCACTCGTTGTTGGTTTATGACAAGATGCATGAAAAAGGAGCCCGAACGGTTGCCACAGCTTTAGCTACAAAAGAAGGCAAAAAGGCATTGTTGGGATATGATTTTAACCCAGACAGTTCTTTTGCGTTTAATTATGCTATTGATGAGGAGCAATTGATTGTACAAGTAAAAAAAACTACTGCTTGTAACTTGCAATGGATTGGTCTGCGTATGCTGGTGCTAGATGTTAATTTAGAGACTGGTGCTGGAGATTTACATATTAATGATTGGAATTTTGAGAAGCACAATACTTTAGCTTTGTGTTGCGACATACCTGAAGTTAAGGAAACCATAGGAACTTTGTTCTATTTGCTAGAAGTGCAGGCTTTTACTTTAGAAGAAGCGGCTTATGTACCTGCTAAGGATGCTAAAGGATTGTTGCTTTTTGATATAGTGGCTGCATAAGTACATTATGTAACTATTTATAAGACATATATCTTAAGATTACAAAAAACAATTGCAAAAAAGGGTATTTTACCTGTTTTTTGGGGTTGTTTTTTTGGTTAGGTTCGGACTGTTAAAAACTTTCCTTGATGATTAAGGTAAACCTTAAGGCTTTTTACAATTACTTTTAGATATTTGTTGGAAATAAATTAGATGCAGATGTATTTGGAAGTTATTATTTATATATTTGGGATTGGAAATAAGTTACTAGTAAACATACGTGACTGCCTAAATATAGGTGGTTTTGTAAATTATTATCATACATATATACAAAGTTATGGGCAATGCTAAAAGACGACCACGCAATCAAAGAAAACTATGATTACAAAATTAAAAACCATTAATAATCTCGCAGTTTTCCAAAATTTTATTTGGGACACCAATATACGAGATGAAGGTAATAATGTAGTTTTATTTAAACCAATTAATATTTTTTATGGCCGTAATTATTCAGGAAAAACAACTCTTTCCAGAGTAATTAGAGCTTTAGAAACTGGCTATATTTCAGACAAATATGAAAATCCACAGTTTGAAGTTTGTATCAAAGACATTGCTGACGTCACACAAAATAATTTAACCGCACACGGTAAAAAAATCAGAGTGTTTAATGAAGATTTTGTCAAGGACAATCTACGGTTCATTGCAAATTCAGAAGAAACAATTACACCTTTTGCGATAATTGGCGGAAACACAACAATTGAAGCTGAAATACAATCATTAACAAATGATTTAGGAAGTAATGAGGTAGACAGTGAAAGTGGATTTTATCTTGAGTTAAAAAATGCAACTTCGACAGCTAATACTGCATTACAAACATTTCAAACAGAAAACAATCAATTAGACCAACAATTAACAGCTAAAGCATTAGACAGAACAACAGGTATAAAATACAAGTCTGACAGATTTGGCGACCAAAACTACACTAAAGCAAAGCTATTATCTGATATAGAAATTGTATTAAATGTTTCATTTCAACCACTAACGGATGAAGGTGTAACAGAAAAATCTAATTTACTTAATGAAAGGGCAAATCCTGATATTCCAGCGATTACAAAACCGACTATAGATATTGTTACTATTGATACAAAAGCAAAAGACCTTATTACAAAATCAATAAGTAGTTCTAATAAAATCGAACAACTTTTGAAGGACGCTATAATAAATCGTTGGGTTAAAGAAGGAAGACAAATACACAAAGACAAACTTGAACAATGTTCGTTTTGTGGTAATGAAATATCTGAAGAGCGTTGGCATGAACTCGACAGCCATTTCGATGAAGAGTCCACAAAATTAGAAACCGAAATAGATGAATTGATTACTGAAATTGAAACTTTAATTCTCAATGTTCGCAAGCAATTATCAATAAATAAAAACATTTTTTATTCCAAGTTCCACCCAAAATTAGATAGATTAATTTCGTTGAAACAAGAAATTATTGACAATTTAATAGTTGAATTAAACCGAATTATAACAAAGCTAAAAGAGCGAAAAGACGACCTTTTAAATTCAAAACCCTATGTTTCTATCGTTAACAATAGTAAACGATTTGATTGGTGTTGGATGATATTTGAAAGTTTTAGAACTATAGCAAATGATTACAGTAATTCATTAGATAGTGAACAATCAGAAGCAAAAAAATTATTAAGATTAAGAGAAGTAAGTGACTTTGTAGCAAATATACAATACACGACTATAACTACAAGAGTTAAAGCATTGAAAGACACTTTTGCTTCGGATAATCTATTTAAACAAGCTATAGAACAAAAAATCCAACAGCAAATAGTTCTAATTGAAGATAAAGAGCGCTTGATGAAAGATGAAGAAAAAGGTGCATTGAAAGTAAATGAATATTTAAACAACTTCTTTGGACACGACTTTCTAACATTACAAGCATTAGAAGAAGCCGATAAAAAAATCCGATTTGAAATTATTAGAAATGGAAAAAAAGCGCATCATTTAAGTGAAGGTGAATGTAGTTTGATAGCATTTTGTTATTTTATGGCTAAACTTGAAGATGTTGAAACAAAAAGTAGTAAGCCTATAATTTGGATTGACGACCCAATTTCAAGTTTAGACAGTAATCATATATTTTTCGTTTATAGCCTTATTAATGCTGAAATCATTGCTAAACAAGAGTTTGAGCAAATATTTATATCTACACATAATCTTGATTTTTTGAAATACTTAAAGCGATTACCTAACGCATTAAATAAAAATCAATCTGCATATTTTTTGATTTCAAGAGAGAAAGATAATAGTAGAATTCGTTTAATGCCAAGATATCTTAAGGATTATGTAACCGAATTCAATTTTCTATTTCATCAAATATATATGTGTTCAACGACTGATTCAGACGATGAAAACCAACATAACTTATTTTACAATTTTGGAAATAACACCCGAAAGTTTTTAGAAGCATTCCTTTACTACAAGTATCCAAACGCTACTGACCAAATTGAAAAACTAACCAAATTTTTTGGTGACAATCGCCAAGCTTCAACTATGACAGACCGAATTAATAATGAGTTTTCTCATTTAGAAGGTTTATTTGAACGAAGTATGACACCAATTGATGCTCCAGAAATGAAAAAAACAGCAAAATTTATATTAGAAAAAATAAAAGAAAAAGATAACGAACAATACGAAGCATTGCTTTTGAGTGTAGGTGTTGAAATAGATACAGAATAAGCACAGCCCATAACAGCCATTTGGCAAGATTGCGAATTTTGTGCTAAATTCACGTTTACGTTCCGCAAGATATTTTATCTTTAGTGGAAAATAAATGGTTACGAAGTTCACACCTTCTAAAAGAAGTAAAACTTTTACAAAACAAATAAAAACACCAACTAGAATTATTGAATATATACCCTATGAATGAAATTATTTGTCCTAATTGTAAAAAAGCCTTTAAAGTTGATGAGGCTGGCTTTGCTGATATCGTAAAACAAGTTCGTGATCATCAATTTGAGGAGGAACTTGCTAACCGTCTTGCTCTTGCTGAAAAGGATAAGGTAAGTGCTGTGGAGCTTGCTATTGAAAAAATTAAAAACTCATTGCAAGAAGAACTGTCCAAAAAGGATAAAGAACTTACGGAATTAAAAGCTAAAAGTGATACGGAACTGGCAGAGAAATTAGCTCGAAAAGAGACTGAAATTGCTGCTATGAAATCGCAACTTCAAACGGCAGAAATTCAGAAGAAGTTGGATGTTTCTGAAGCAGTTAAATTAATAGAAAAAGAACGTGACCTTCTTGTCAACGACTTGCGAATTAAAGCGACTGAAACGCAATTGCTTGAAAAGTCAATTATGGAACAGTTTACGAATAAACTTGTCATAAAGGATGAGACCATCAAAATGAAAGATGATGAAATTGCTCGTTTAAAAGACTATAAGCAGAAGCTTTCAACCAAGATGGTTGGAGAAACTTTGGAGCAGCATTGTGAGAATGAATTCAATAAGATTCGTGCAACGGCTTTTCAAAATGCTTATTTCGAAAAAGACAATGATTCAAAAGGAGGGACAAAGGGTGACTATATCTATAAAGAAACGGATGAGGCTGGCAATGAAATCATTTCGATTATGTTTGAAATGAAGAATGAAAATGATGAAACGGCTACCAAAAAAAGAAATGAGGATTTCTTTGCTAAACTTGATAAAGACCGTAAAGATAAAAATTGTGAATATGCTGTTTTGGTTTCGCTCTTGGAATCGGACAATGAGTTTTATAATACTGGAATAGTTGATGTTTCTTATAAGTATGACAAAATGTATGTTGTACGCCCTCAGTTTTTTATTCCCATTATTACACTTCTTAGGAATGCAGCAATGAATTCTTTAAAATACAAAGCTGAACTGAATTTGATGCGAAATCAAAATGTTGATATCACTAATTTTGAAGAGAAAATAGACGCATTTAGAAAAGGGGTTGCTTATAATTATGACTTGGCGAGTCGTAAATTTAAAACGGCTATTGACGAAATAGATAAGACTATTACTCATTTGCAAAAAACTAAGGCTGCTCTTTTGTCGTCTGAGGATAATTTGCGTTTAGCGAATAATAAAGCGGAGGATTTAACTATTAAAAAATTGACTTATGGTAATCCAACTATGAAGGCTAAGTTTGATGGGCTTGATAAAGGGATTGAATCATAAATAAAAGACACTAAAATAAACACATAAAAATGAAAACTAAAATTATATCCTTATCACTGGTACTATCAGTATTATGTTCATATTCACAAGTAAAAGTAAATAGTAATAATATTTGGACTGCAAAAGAATTTAGTAAAGACATATCGCTTTTTAAATCAAAAGAATTTTTATTTAAAAATGTTTTAGGCTCTTCTGAAAAAGTTGTTCAATTTGAAGTTATTCCACTAGCAGCATCAAGCTCTGGAGAACTAACAACTTTACTTTATAAATGTGAATCAAAACAAAAGGAAGGTTTAATTCTTGGTTTTTATGGAGACTATTGGAATGAAGCAGGTGTATTGTATCAAGGATATTCATTTAAAAATCTTGAAAAAGAAAAGGCAATTGAGTTTTTAAATAAAATAGAAACTTCAATAGATGAAAATAATAAATTTTTGAAAGACAATAGTGATAATAATAATATTTATTTCAAATATGATGATATGGAAGTTTTAATATGGAATAATGTAGGAAGTTATTCTATTAGAGTTTTCTGGGAAGGGTTTGATTCAACTTGGGAAAGAACAGCTTTTGAGCGTTCTAAAAGAAGATTTGAAAAGAAAATTAAATAAAAAGCAATAAAATTTATGTCTCTAATTAAATGTCCAGAATGTAATAAAGGAATAAGTAGTTCAGCTAAAGTTTGTCCTTCTTGTGGTTACAAAATATCAAAAGATGGTATTGGTTGTTTTACATATTTGTTAATTGGTCTTGGAATCATAATATTTATTTATATAATTGGCTCTAATTCTAGTAATGAAAATGTATTTGAAGATGAAAATACTTATACTCAAAGTTGGCGCTCACCAGAAGGTTTAGAATTAAGTGAAATAGGTAGAGTAATGGTAAAAAACAATAT
>NZ_CAXBFR010000118.1:0-9025 GCF_963975005.1 uncultured Flavobacterium sp. | reverse complement strand
ATATCTGTTTTGCGAATGTGACGTTCTGGAATTCCGTGATAAGAAAACAATAAATGATCATATTCATACCCTTCTAAATGTCTTTTTATTGAATTTGATAAATCTCTGATATAGTCTTTTTGATTGTAAAAAGCGGGAATTATAGTAAAACTCATATGAGGGAATTTCTCTTTACGAAGCTTTTCTGCTAAAATTAAAATTGTCTGGGTAGAAGCCATTGCGTGTTGTGGATACAATGGAAACAGTAAAACTTCACTAATGCCTTGATCGCTTAATTTTTGCAGACCACTTTCAATACTTGGATTACCATATCTCATGGCTAATTCAACAGGAATACTTACTTGTTTTTGAATTTTAGCTTGTAATCTTTTTGATAAAACAATTAACGGTGAACCTTCATCCCACCAAATTTTTGCGTAAGCAGCAGCAGATTTTTTAGGTCTAGTTTGTAAAATAATTCCTCTAACTAATAAAGCTCTTAATAAAAATGGAACGTCTATTACATATTCATCCATTAAAAATTCATCTAAATAAGGTTTCACATCTTTTGCCGTTGGGCTTTCTGGTGAACCTAAATTCACTAATAATACTCCTTTTTTCATTTTTCTAAATTATTTTTCAATCAATTTTTTATAAAAGTAAAAAATATTGCTCTTTACTATTTGTTATTTTTTTGTTTTTTTCTATTAATGCATTACTTTAATCAATGACTTAACTAAAATTAAACATTCAGATTTAAATTCATTAAGTATTTCTTGGGTGTTGTCCCAAATTTCTTTTTAAAAGCTGCAATAAAATGACTTGATGTACTGTAGCCAATTTTCAACCCAACTTCATTTACATTATAAGAACCACTATCTAATAAATGTCTTGAATATTCCATCTTATAATCAAACAAAAAACTATAAACACTATCGCCATATATTTGTTTGAAGCCTACTTTTAGTTTTTTAATATTTAATCCAACTTGATCAGCTAATTCTTGTAAACCAGGTGGTTCAGCCATGTTCGCTATTACAATTTCCTTAGCTTTTTTAATCTTTAAGACATTTTCTTCATCGATTAAAAATGGACAATGCTCTGCATTTGGATCTTCATTTCTGTTAAAGTACAAACTCAACAATTCATAACCTTTACCTTTTAAATATAGATTTTTGATTGATGTGTTTTGGTTATAATGGAAAATTTGATTTAAAACAATAGCCATTGATGGACTAATATCTTCTTCGCCATAATATTTTTTATCCATGTTTTCGGCACTTAGAAAGGGAATATATTCGGCTTCATTTGAAAACAAAGTGTGGAATTTTTTAATTGAAATTAAGGCAGAAATAATCCAAGATTTTGGAGCCACCTCCATGTGGAGAGGCAATTCTTTCTGAGGATTATATAATAGAAGTGATTTTTCTTCTTTCAAATCTAAAGCATAGCTTCCATTATTGAAGATAAATTTACCTTTCCCTTTCACATTAAAATGAAATTGAATCAATCCTGTTTTGACCTGTTTTTCAAAACGTTGCGTTTCATTTGTATCATTTTGAAAACGCAATAAAATAAAATCTGGTTCAATTTTTATTTCTTCTGCAGCACTCATAGCGATATTTTTTTTAGTTTTGTTTAACCAATTCCTCTTTATTTTATTTAGAATGGTTCTAAACAGAAAATTAGCTAAACATTGATTTCACTACAAATTTAAACGTTTTTTATGTTTTAATTACATTTTTAACGAAAAATTCTGCTATCGATACAAAAAGTACTTTTAGCGTTACTTTTATAAAATTGTTAAAAGTACATTTGTATCACTTTTAGGAGAAGTTAATTATATGGATACTTTTACAATTGGAAAACATCTTTCGTTTTATGCTATCGGGTTGAGCTACAAAAAAGCTGATGCCGAGATGAGAGGTAAATTTAGTTTGGACGAAAATGCTAAAATAAATTTATTACATCAAGCTAAAAATGCTGGAATAGAAAGTTTGCTTGTTACTTCAACTTGCAACAGAACGGAGATATATGGTTTTGCGGAGCATCCCTTTCAATTAATCAAATTGCTTTGCGAGAATAGTAACGGAACTGTTGAAGATTTTCAACAAGTGGCTTATGTCTATAAAAACAAAGAAGCTTTAAATCATATGTTTCGTGTTGGAACAGGTTTAGATAGTCAGATTTTAGGTGATTTTGAGATTATATCGCAAATTAAACAGAGTTTTAACGATAGTAAGAAATTAGGCTTAGCCAATTCTTATGTTGAAAGGTTAGTAAATGCTGTTATTCAAGCCAGTAAAAAAGTTAAGAATGAAACGAATTTAAGTTCTGGTGCAACATCTGTTTCTTTTGCTTCAGTTCAATATATCATGAATAATGTTCCAGATATTGGAAACAAAAACATTCTTCTTTTTGGAACAGGAAAAATAGGAAGAAATACTTGCGAAAATTTAGTAAAACACACTAAAAACGAGCATATTGTTCTAATTAATAGAACAAAAGCTACTGCTGAAAAAGTTGCAGGTAAATTCAATTTAATTGTAAAAGATTATGCCGATTTACAAATAGAGATTCAAAAAACAGATGTTTTAGTGGTTGCTACTGGTGCTCAAAACCCAACAGTAGATGCAGAAATTTTAAAATTAAAGAAACCTTTATTAATTTTAGATTTATCAATTCCTAAAAATGTTGATGAGAATGTCAAATTCAATGAGAATGTCACTTTAGTTCATTTAGATCATTTGTCACAAGTTACAGATGAAACTATTGAAAAAAGAAAAGAACACATTCCTGCAGCCGAAAAAATTATTGAAGAAGTGATGACTGAATTTTTATCTTGGTCAAAAACCAGAAAATTTGCACCAACAATTCACTCTTTAAAAGAAAAATTGGGTTCGATAAAACAAACCGAATTAAATTACCAAAGAAAAAAACTACAAAACTTTAATGAAGAACAAGCTGAAATTATCAGCAATAGAATTATTCAAAAAATCACCAATCATTTTGCCAATCACCTAAAGAGTGAAGACACCGTACTTGATGAAAGTATTGAATGGATCAATAAAATTTTTCAAATTGAAGCTATCGAAAAATAACAAAATGTCTCAAAAAGTTATTAAAATAGGAACTCGTGATAGTGAATTAGCTCTTTGGCAAGCCCACACAGTTCAAAACAAACTTCGTGAATTAGGGTATAAAACTGAAATTATTGCTGTAAAATCTACAGGAGATATTATTCTTGACAAACCTTTATACGAATTAGGTATTACAGGAATTTTTACTAAGACTTTGGACATAGCCATGCTTAAAGGCGAAGTAGATATTGCTGTTCATTCTATGAAAGATGTACCAACTGCTTTACCTATTGGAATTGTTCAAGCTTCAGTTTTAGAAAGAGCAAACACTTTAGACATATTAGTACATAAAGGAAATCTTGATTTTTTAAACTCCGACGGAACAATTGCTTCAGGAAGTTTAAGAAGAAAAGCACAGTGGTTAAATAAATACCCAACTCATAAAGTAGAAGATTTACGTGGAAATGTAAATACTCGAATGCAAAAACTAAAAGACAATAACTGGAATGGAGCTATTTTTGCTGCAGCTGGTTTAGAAAGAATTAACTTAAAGCCTGATACTTTTTTAAATTTAGATTGGATGATTCCAGCTCCAGCTCAAGGGGCAATGGTTGTTGTTGCTATGGAAAATGATAATTTTACAAGAGAAGCTTTAGCAAAATTAAACCATAAGGAATCTGAAATTTGCACTTATATAGAGAGACAATTTCTTAGAACTTTAGAAGGAGGTTGTACGGCTCCAATTGGTGCTTTGGCAGTAAAAAAGGGTGATCAAATTGATTTTCAAGGTGTTTTGTTTTCTTTAGACGGAAAAGAAAAGTATTTGATTGAAAAAAGTTGTAATTTTGACTCTTATTTAAAATTTGGTCAAGAATGTGCCAAAGAACTATTAAAAAAAGGAGCAAAACCATTAATGGAAAAACTTCGAGCAGAATTAAAAGTGAAATAACACTCCCAAATGGAAAAAGAATCATTACTCAATTACCTTTATCGATTTTTTGACATCATCGTTTTGTTGTTTATCGTGTTTGATTTTGGGTATGATTTTGAAGAAAATTACAATTCGCCTCACGTAATTGGATTGATTATTTTGTCTTTTGCTTTGTTAGGTTTTAACCTGTTCAAATTCATTAAATACAAATTTAAGAGTAATAAAAAGGTAGCACTAGCTAATATTATATTATTATCTTCAATGCTTTTTGCTTCTTTAATTGTGGCATTAATTCATTTAGACTATAGCTTTTCATATATATTGCAAAACGTTAAGCCAATCTTAGAAGGAGGGCTAATTTTCTATTTTTTAATACGACTACTAGTTTTAGTGCGTCATATTTATGATATTTATTTTAATCCAGCAATTGTCTTTGTTGGAAGTTTTATGATATTAGGGTTAACGGGGGCTTTTTTACTAATGCTTCCTAGTGCAACGACTAACGGAATTTCATTTACAAATGCAATATTCACTGCAACTAGTGCTGTTTGTGTAACTGGTTTAGCGGTTGTTGATACGGCTAAAGACTTTACAATAATTGGACAATCCATAATTTTAGTTTTAATACAATTAGGTGGAATTGGAATTCTAACTTTTACTTCATTCTTTGCTTTCTTTTTTAGAGGAAGTTCATCTTTTAAAGAAGGGCTGAATACGAAGGATTTTATCGCTACTGAAGGACTAAAAGATGTTTTTAGAGCTGCTTTAAATGTGGTTATTTTTACACTTTCCGTTGAGTTTATTGGAGCCGTTTTTATCTATTTTTCGGTTTTAGACAATGATAGTATAACTAACAAATTCTTCTTTTCAATTTTTCATTCAATTTCAGCTTTTTGTAATGCTGGATTTTCAATTTTCTCAGCTGGATTATTTGATGAAAGCATAAGATTTGATTACTTCTTGCAATGGATAATTATGATATTAATTATTTTTGGAGGATTAGGACACAACATAATTTTCAATTTTTATCAATATATAAAAACCTACGTTTTAGAGTTGTTTGATAAAGGTAGAATTCACAAGCAAGTTAGAATTATAACTTTAAATACAAGATTGGTAATTTATACTACTTTATTCTTATTAGTTTCAGGTTTTATATTTTTATACATATCTGAATATAACAATACACTTTTAATACACGATACTGTTTTTGGAAAAATCACCAATGCCGCTTTTAATTCTGTTACACCAAGAACTGCAGGTTTTAATACGGTAGATTTTACAAAATTTAACGTTCCTTCATTGTTGTTTATGATATTTTTAATGTGGATTGGAGCTTCACCAGCATCAACAGGTGGTGGTATAAAAACGAGTACCTTTGCATTAGCTACTTTGAACATTTTTGCTGTTGCAATGGGTAAGGGTCGAATTCAGATTCTAGGAAGAAGAATTAGTAGTGATTCAACTTCTCGGGCATTTGCTATTTTATGCATTTCATTAATAGTGATTGGAATTTCCATCATGGCATTATTGATATTTGAACCTACTGACACGCCTCTTTTAACGGTTGTTTTTGAATGTTTCTCTGCTTATAGTACAGTTGGTTTAAGTTTAAATTTTACATCAACTTTATCTGAGCCAAGTAAATATGTAATAATTGCAACAATGTTTATTGGTAGAATAGGGATGCTCAATTTAATGGTTGGATTACTTCGTCAATTGAATCATCAATTTTATGAGTATCCAAAAGAAAATATTTTGATTAATTAATACTATACAAAATGAAAGTAATCGTTTTTGGATTAGGAAACTTCGGAATGTCATTATCGTTATCACTAACGGAAACAGGAAACGAGGTTATTGGAATAGATAAAAACATGGAAAAAATAAATCTTTTAAAAGACAAAATTTCTCATGTTATTTGTATGGATTCAACTAATGAATTAGCCTTTGATGCTGTTCCTTTAAAAGACGCAGATAAAGTTGTCGTTGCCATAGGTGAAAATGAAGGTGCAGCGATTATTACTACAGCAATTATTAAAAAACTTTCAGATGTTAAGATTATTTCTCGTGCCTTGTCACCTATTCACGATACAGTTTTGGAAGCTATGGGAATTCATAGTATTGTTCATCCAGAACAAGATTCTGCAGATAGATTAACCAAACAAATCAATTTTAAAACGACTTTAGAAAATTACCAATTGGATAACAATTATACTATTTCTGAAGTTAAATCTAAACCTGAGTTTCACGGTAAAACTTTAGCGGAATTGAATGATATTGATAAGTATCACTTAACATTAATTACAATAATCAGAAAGCGTGAAAAACGCAATTTAATAGGTAAAAAAACTATAATTAAAGAAACTATTGGTCGGCCAACACCAGAAACAGTTTTACAAGAGTGTGATATTTTAGTGGTTTATGGAAATAATAAGGACATTTCTTTTTATTGTGAAGATCAAGAAGAAAGTGAAATAAAACTATAGCTTTTGAAAACAATTCTATCTACAAAAAAATTAAGTAAAGCAAAAAAACAAAAACTTATTGAAGCTGAATTTAATATAATAGAAAAGAATTTTATTAAGACGAAATCAATAGATTTTTATGTTAAAATACTTAATGAATATGTGATTTTTACGAGTAAAAATGCTGTTAAAAGGATTTTAAAAAACCCAATTGTAAATCAAGTTAAGGAAAGAAAAATATTTTGTGTTGGACAAAAAACAAAACAATTTCTTGAAAAACATAATTTTATTATTCAAGAAAATGCAGATTATGCAAGTGATTTAGGAACATTAATTAAAGAAAAATATCAAAATCATTCGTTTACTTTTTTTTCAGGAAATATTAGAAGAAACACTTTACCTGATTTGTTAAATGATAATTTTATAAAATGGAATGAAGTAATAGTTTATGAAACATCTTTAAATCCAAAGAGAGTAAAAGAAAACACTGATGGAATTTTATTTTTTAGTCCGTCAGCGATTGAAAGTTATTTCATGAAAAACAAAATAGAAAATCAAACTTGTTTTTGCATTGGAACTACAACGGCAAAAGCATTAGAAAATAAAACAAAAAACATACAAATTGCTGCTCAACCAACTGTTGAAAATGTAATTGAAGAAATAGTAAAATATTATAAATAAACTTAGTAACTCAGCTACTAAGTCACTTTGAAACCTTAGAAAAAATGATTAAAAACGACTTATTTTTAAAAGCCTTAAACAACGAAATTGTTGATAGACCACCCGTTTGGATGATGCGTCAAGCAGGAAGATATTTGCCTGAATTTATGGCAATCAAAGAAAAATATGATTTTTTCACAAGATGTAAAACTCCAGAATTAGCTTCTGAAATTACGATTCAACCTATTAGAATTATTCAACCAGATGTTGCTATTTTGTTTTCAGATATTTTAGTAATTCCGCAAGCCATGGGAATTGATGTAGAATTAGAAGACGGAATTGGACCAGTTTTACCAAATCCAATTCGTAAAGCTTCTGATGTGGATAAGGTATTTGTTCCAGACATCAACGAAACTTTAGGTTATGTTATGGATGCCATTGACATGACAAAAGAAAAATTGAACAACGAAGTTCCTTTAATTGGATTTGCAGGTTCACCTTGGACAATATTCTGCTATGCTGTGGAAGGAAAAGGTTCAAAAAGTTTTGATAAAGCTAAAGGATTTTGTTTTTCAAATCCCGTTGCGGCTCATTTATTATTGCAAAAAATTACAGATACAACCATTTTATATTTGAAAGAAAAAGTAAAACATGGAGTAAATGCAGTACAAATTTTTGACTCTTGGGGAGGAATGCTTTCTCCAGTTGATTATCAAGAATTTTCATGGAATTACATGAACCAAATTGTGGAAGCTTTAGCACCAGAAACAAAGGTTATTGTTTTCGGAAAAGGATGTTGGTTTGCATTAGATGAAATGGCAAAATCAAAAGCAGCTGCAATTGGTATAGACTGGACTGTTTCTCCAAGAAATGCAAGATATTTAACAGGTGGAAAGAAAACATTACAAGGTAATTTTGATCCTTCTAGATTGTTATCTCCAATTCCTGTGATTAAGAAAATGGTTCACGAAATGATTGACGAATTCGGAAAAGATAATTACATAGTAAACCTTGGTCACGGAATTTTACCAAATATTCCTGTGGATCATGCGAAAGCTTTTGTTGATGCGGTTAAAGAGTATGAAAGTAAGTAATGAGTAATATAAGTTCCAATATTGAAAAGTTAAAATTATCCGATTCAGTAGAGTTATATGATTTTATTTTATCAAATTCTGAAAGGTTAAAAAAATATTTTCCAGTTACATTATCTAGTAATTCAACAGTTGAAAAAACAACTCAATATATTGTAACTAAAAACAGAGAAATTGAGGAACATTCAAACTTTACTTTTGCAATTCGTGATGAAAAATCAATTTTAATAGGATTAATGATTCTCAAAAAAATTGATTGGGCCAAAAAAAGTGGTGAATTTGCCTATTGTATTGGTGCTAATTATGAAGGAAAAGGTTATACATCTAAAGCAGTAAATGAAATGATGCAGTTTGCTTTTAATGAGTTGAAATTAAAAACACTACAAATCATTGCTCATAAATCAAATGTTGGTAGTTGTAAAGTTGCTGAAAATTGTGGATTTACATGGAAAAGAACATTGCTAAATGAATTTACCCCAACTGATGAAACTCCATTAGACATGGAATTATATGAATTAGAATATGAAAGATAAATTTTTCGCATACATACAAAACTTACAAGATCAAATCTGCAAAGGTTTGGAAGATATTGACGGTGAAGCCAAATTTCGTGAAGATTTATGGGACAGACTGGAAGGTGGTGGTGGAAGAACTCGCGTTATCGAAAACGGAAATGTTTTTGAAAAAGGTGGTGTGAACATTTCTGCCGTTCACGGAAAGTTGCCTGATTCTATGCAAAAATTATTCAATGTTGGTGAAGCTGATTTTTTTGCTTGTGGATTGAGTTTGGTTTTGCACCCTAAAAACCCCATGGTT
>NZ_CAXBFR010000117.1:0-9051 GCF_963975005.1 uncultured Flavobacterium sp. | reverse complement strand
GACGCATTAAAAATAGTAGATGAAAATAATGTGACTTTGCTAGGAGCAAATGTCTATTGGCTCAATACAAATATTGGTGTAGTCACCAATGAAGACGGTGTATTCACCATAAAAAAATCACAAGAAACAACAAGCTTGGTAGTTAGCTATATTGGTTATAATACAAAAAAAATTGAAGTAATTGATGATTCCTTTTTAACCATAAAGTTAAAAGCTGTTGAAGAATTGTCAACCGTTACGGTTTCAAAAACTATAAAAAGCACAGAACATTCTTTATTTAAAGCAACCAATGTGCAAACTATGGGGCAAAGAGAGTTGTTAAAAGCAGCTTGTTGTAATATTTCTGAAAGCTTTTCAACAAACCCATCAATTGATGTAAATTATTCTGATGCTGTTACTGGAAACAAACAAATAAAGATGTTAGGATTAACAAGTCCGTATATTTTAATTGCTGAAGAAAATATTCCATCTGTTCGTGGAGCTTCACAAGCTTATGGGTTGTCTTTTGTGCCTGGAACTTGGGTGGAAAGCATTCAAATTACAAAAGGTGCAGGGAGTGTAATTAATGGATATGAAAGTATTTCAGGGCAAATTAATTATGAAATTTTAAAACCAGCGAATGATATTCCATTTTTCTTAAACGCTTATGGTTCAACGGATAGTCGTTTTGAATTAAACACGCATTTCAATCAAAAATATTCAGATAAATTGAGTTCTACCTTATTTCTTCATGGAAATACTAGGTTGAATAAAAATGACATGAATGACGATGGTTTTTTAGATAGTCCTATTGGAAAACAAATTAATGTTCTAAACCGTTGGCAATATAATGATGCTGAAAATGGAATTGTAAGTTTCTTAAATCTTCGTTACATGAATGACGAAAAACAAGCGGGTCAAGTGGCTTTTAATCCTGATACGGATAAATTAACTACAAATGCTTGGGGAAGCGAAATCAATACAGAAAAATTTGAAATTTCAAATAAGACTGGTTATGTTTTTCCAGATATGCCTTATCAAAGTATTGGTTTTCAAAACTCCTTTCAATCACACAATCAAGAATCTTATTTTGGTTTAAATCAATATGATATTGATCAAAAAAGTCTTTATTCTAATTTGCTTTTCAGTTCGATAATTACAAATACTAAAAATAAATTCACCACTGGAATTAATTTTACTTACGATAAATATAAGGAGTTTGTTGCTGTAAATTTTGCTCAAGATTTTTCTAGAATTGATAATTCAGTAGGAGCTTTTTTTGAGTATGATTATGATAATTTAGATAATTTTCAAGTTGTTGCCGGAATTCGAGTTGATAATCACAATCGTTTAGGAACGTTTGTTACACCAAGATTGCATATCAGATATAATCCTTGGAAAGATGCTGTTTTGAGAACTTCAATTGGAAGAGGAAAAAGAGCAGCCAATATTTTTGCTGAAAATCAACAACTTTTTGCTTCAAGCAGGAGTTTTTCAATCTTAAATACTGAAGGAACATTATATGGTTTAAATCCAGAAATTGCATGGAATTACGGATTAAGTTTTATCCAAAATTTCAAACTATTTGGAAGGGATTCAGGAATCGTTTTAGATTATTACAGAACCGATTTTCAAAATCAAGCTGTTGTAGATGTTGATTTTAGTCCTCAACAAGTAGTGTTTTATAATTTAAAAGGTAATAGTGTAGCTAATTCTTTTCAAGCCGAGTTTAATATTGAATTGAAAAAACATTTGAACTTTAAAACGGCATATAAATATTATGATGTTAACACTGATTATATTGTTGGAAATCTTCAAAAAGCCTTACAAGCTAAAAACAGATTTTTTGCTAATTTAGCCTATGAAACTCATATTTTAGACAAGGGGCAACAATGGAAATTTGATGCCACGTACAATTGGTTAGGAAAACAACGTTTGCCAAATACTTCAAGTAATTTACCTCAATATCGTTTAGATGAATTTGGAGAAGCTTTCGGAGTTGTAAATGCCCAAATAACAAGAACATTTTCTAGCACGTTTGAACTATATGTTGGAGGAGAAAATATTGGAAATTACAAACAAAATAATGCAATTGTTGGAGCAAATGATCCTTTTGGCGCTTATTTTGATAGTAGTATGATCTATGGACCTGTTTTTGGTCAAATGTATTATGCAGGTTTACGATTTAAAATAAAATAGTATTAAGATTTTAGTATTAAGATTTTAAAAGATAGATTCAAATAACAAATTTTTAATTAAAATATAAATGATGAAAAAAATAATTGTAGTACTATTGCTCGCTTTTGTTGGGTTTTCAATGAATGCTCAAGACAAAGCTGTTAAGAAAAGCAAAAACAAAGAAGTAATTATAAAAGCTTTAGGTAATTGTGAAATGTGTGAAAAACGTATCGAAAAAGCAGCTTTTTCTGTAAAAGGAGTTAAGAGTGCAGAATGGCATGTGGATTGTCAAGACGTTCATGTAATTATTGATGAAAATAAATGCACTAAAGAAGATGTTGCCAAAGCAATTGCAAGTGTTGGTCACGATACAGACTTAGTAAAAGCTTCTGATAAAGTTTATGAAGAAATGCACAGTTGTTGTCAATACGAAAGATTATAAAAATAAGTATTAAAAAAGTTCTAAATATATGTTTAGGACTTTTTTAATAAATTTAAGTCAATATTAATTTTCATGCTTGTTTTTTGTTATACATTTGCCTGATATTTAAAAGTAAAAGTGAATATAATTAAAAACAGTTTCAAGAAGCTAATTTTTATAGTTCCGATGTTGGCATTAGTGCTTGCATTGTATTCTTTTGCCCAAAAGCAAAATTCTTTTAGATCAGAGACAAAAACAATAGTTTCTAATTTTGACCACAAACAATCTCCAACATTTACTTCTTCAGATATAGAAGATAAAGATTTGGTGTATAACGAGTCAGAAAAAACAGAATTTGAAATAGAATTAAACTTTTTTCATGATTATTCTTTTCAGGATAATTTTCTTGAATTAAAACATGATTCTAGAATAAATTCAATTACCAATAATTTCCCTAAAACAAATCAGAAACTTCCTTTGTATGATTTGTTTTGCAATTGGAAACTGCATTTTATTTAATACATAAATTTTTACTTCGTTTGTAATTACTACAAATGAATCACTTATGTATTAACCTTTTTTTCATTTTAAAATGAATAATCCTCATTCAAGTTTTGACGAACAACATGTTCTTCATCGCTTAAGACACTATTTACCAGCGCAAAATCCGTTGAAAGATTTTGTGCATCACAATACTTTGCATGCCTTTCAAAACAAACATTTCTTTGATGCATTACAAGAAGCTTCTGAAGTTTTTGGGTATAAGACCTATTTGTCCATAGAAGTATTTAGAAAACGTTTTCACAATAAAGATATTAATCCTGATGTTTTAAATCAGGTTGTTATCAAAAATAAAGGAAATAAAAATCTTGATTTATGGCTAGAAAAAATGCTGCATAAATCATATGACGAATCTATAAGTCCAAGAATAGGAAGTTTACGCTCAAATTGGAAATCACAATACACCATGAATTTGGATAAATCTACACATAGTACTTTGTTTAGAGTACTTTGTAGTTATTTAGATCAAGGAATTGCCATGTGGTCTTTTCCTATTCATGACAAAGGATTTTTGTCCTCAATTCGTGAATTAGAACGTACTAGTTTTTCGGGATTTTTCAGCACAAAGCGTGCTAAGAGATTGCTAGAAGAAAAAGCTACAATTACCGATTTATTAAAAATTGTAGTTGGTGATGAACGTTTTTACGAAACTTATATTTTTGATCAACAGTTTTCGCATCCTGGTTGGAGTGGAATGGTGGCGACTTTAGAAAGTAATCCAACATCACTTTTAGATAAAAAATCAATTACTTTAGAAGAACTTATTATTTTCGAATTACTTCTTGAAATTGATACATTAGATCAGAAATTTAAAGAAAATTGGGCGCCATTAGCGAGCAGAATTCAATCAGAACCACAAGATTTATTTAGATTAGTGGAGGCTGATGAACATTTTGAAGTTTTATCGTTATGGCAGCAGGCTTTTGAATGGTCTTTGTATGATCAAGTGTTAGCAACTGTTAAGCATCATAAACCATCCAATGAAAAAGTTATACCAAGTTTTCAGGCTTTCTTTTGCATGGATGATCGAGAAGGTTCTTTTAGAAGACATATTGAACATTTAGACAAAAATGCAGTTACGTTTGGAACAGCTGCTTTTTTTAATTTCGAATTCTTTTATCAACCGGTTGACGGCAAGTTTTTTACAAAACTTTGTCCAGCACCAATGACTCCGGCTTTTTTAGTAAAAGAGCAACCTAGAAAGAAAAAACACGCCAAAGATTTTCATTACCACAAACGTTCACATTCATTATTTTTTGGGTGGATTATTTCACAAACGTTGGGTTTTTCGGCAGCCGTAAAACTATTTTTAAATATTTTTCAGCCAAGAATGACACCTGCTACAAGTTCATCTTTTAAGCATTTGAATAAGAAATCTAAACTGCATATCGAAAATAAAGATGTTACTGATAGAGTTGATAATTTGCAAGTAGGTTTTACCGTGGAAGAAATGACCAATAGAGTAGAAGACTTGTTGCGAAGTAATGGGTTAGTCGATAATTTTGCTTCAATTGTTTATTTAGTAGGTCATGGTGCAACAAGTGTTAACAATACACATTATGCTGGTTACGATTGTGGTGCATGTTGTGGAAGACCAAGTTCAGTTAACGCAACTGTTGCTTGTTTCGCAATTAATCATCCAAAAGTTAGAAAAAATTTAGTTCAAAGGGGTATTGTGATTCCAATTGAAACACAGTTTTTACCAGCTTTACATGACACCACTCGTGATGAAATTACTTTTTATCAAGAAGAAAGTTTGTCAGAAAACAATAAAAATCTACACCAACAAAATGCTATAGTTTTTGAAGCTGCTTTAGATAATAATGCCAAAGAGCGTTCTCGTAGGTTTGATACCGTAGATTCTACTCAATCCCTTAAAAAAGTACATGAAAGCATTAAAAGACGTTCGGTTTCTTTATTTGAACCACGTCCAGAATTGAATCATGCCACAAATGCCATGTGTGTTGTAGGAAGAAGAAGTTTGTCTAAACATATGTTTTTAGATAGACGTTCTTTTATGAATTCATACGATTATACCATTGATCCTTCGGGAGATTATTTGGCAGGGATTTTAGGTGCCGTTGCTCCTGTTGGTGGTGGAATTAATTTGGAGTATTATTTTTCTAGAGTTGACAATCAAAAATTAGGTGCAGGAAGTAAATTACCTCATAATGTAATGGGACTAATTGGTGTTGCAAATGGAATTGACGGTGATTTACGACCAGGTTTACCAAGTCAGATGATTGAAGTGCATGATCCTATTCGATTGTTAGTTATAGTTGAGCATTTTCCTGAAAAAGTAAAATATGCTATTACTAAAAGTCCAGCAACTTATGAATGGTTTATAAACGAATGGGTAAAATTAGTTGTTGTGCATCCTGAAACTTTAGAATTATATCATTTTCAAGAAGGAAATTTCGAAATATATAATCCAATTCAACAAGAAACAATTACAATTTCAGATGAATTAAAATTAGCTGAAACTATTATTGATAACCTTCCAATTGGAATACTAAATTAAGAAATTATGAACGAGTTATTACAGTTTTTTATAGCCTTACCTTTAGTAGGTTTTATCATAAGTTTATTGTTGCCTGAAAGAAAAGAATCTTTAATTTCTTGGGTAGCTTTTGGAACCGTTTTTATACAATTAATTGCTTTAATTATATTTATTGTTTTTTGGATCTTTGATGGTGCAAATCATTTAAACTTAAACGAAGCTACATTGTTAAAAACGAATCATTACGAGTTTTTTATTGATTTTTATTTTGATAAAATATCGGCTGTGTATTTGTTTATTGGAGCACTTTTAACTTCAATGATTACTACTTATAGCCGTTATTATTTGCATAGAGAAAAAGGATACAAGCGTTTTTTTAACACGGTTTTATTTTTCTTTTTTGGTTATAATTTAGCCATTTTATCAGGAAATTTTGAGACCCTTTTCATTGGTTGGGAAATCATTGGAATTTCATCTTTCTTGTTAATTGCTTTTTATAGAGAGCGTTATTTGCCAGTTAAAAATGCCTTCAAAGTGTTTTCAATTTATAGAATTGGAGACATCGGAATGATATTGGCCATGTGGGCAAGTCATCATTTATTTCATGAAAACATAACTTTCATGAAAATGAATAATTTTGAATTGGTAAATGAACATTTGCAAAATCATACTTTAATAGGAACGTTTATTGCACTTTCGTTAGCTTTAGCTGCAGCTGCAAAATCGGCTCAAATTCCGTTTTCGTCGTGGTTGCCTAGAGCAATGGAAGGGCCAACACCATCTAGTGCAATTTTCTATGGTTCACTTTCTGTACATTTAGGTGTTTTCTTGATGTTGCGTACTTTTCCTTTTTGGGAACATCAAACTTCTATGCGAATTGCAATTGGTTTAATGGGGTTAACCACAAGTATAATGGCTGCTTATATGGCCAAAGTACAATCGTCTGTAAAAAGTCAAGTTGCCTATAGTTCTATTTCTCAAATTGGATTAATTTTTATTGAAGTTGCATTAGGTTTAGAGACTTTAGCTTTGTTTCATTTTGCCGGAAATGCTTTTTTAAGAACTTATCAATTATTGGTTTCACCATCAGTAGTAAGTTATATGATTCGTGAGCAATTTTACAATTTTCAACCCAAAGCAAGAGGTATCAAAAATACGTTTCCAAAACGTATAGAATATGCACTTTATATATGGAGTTTAAAAGAATTCAAATTGGAGCAATTTATGAATTTTGTTCTTTGGAGACCTTTAAAAACTTTAGGAAAATCATTAGACTTTTTAAATTTAAAACGTTTGATTTTAGTATTTATTCCAACATTTCTTTTAGGTATTTTGCTTTTTGAATTCAAAGCATCAATTCCTTTAAGGTTACTAAATGTTTTACCTGAACTATTTGCTTTCATTGGATTACTATTTGTTTTCAAAGCCTTTTCTGAAAGAAAAAGTCCTTTTGTGGCTTGGGTTCTTATTGTACTCAATCACTTTTGGATTGCTTTAGCAATAGTATTTAATGAAAAAGTAGATTTTTCAGAATTACTGGTCTATTTATCAGGAATTATTTTGGCCGGAATAGTGGGTTACTTGGCGTTATTAAAGTTAAAAAAGATGGAATCTAACGTAAACTTAAATCAGTATTTAGGTCATGTCTATGAACATCCAAAATTTGCTTTTTTCTTTTTATTAGCAGCTCTAGGTGTAACCGGATTTCCGATTACAACCACATTCATTGGGGAAGATTTAATTTTTAGTCATATTGAAAGTAATCAAGTGATGCTCGCTTTCTTTATAGCTTCAAGTTTTATTGTTTCAGGAATTGCCGGAATTCGAATTTATACTCGATTATTTCTTGGTCCTCACATCAAAACGTATCATGAATTACCTTATCGTTCTTCATAATACAAAATCAATTCAAAACACAATTTCAAAACACAATTTCAAAACACAATAGGGATTAGGTTATAATTTAAAAATCTATTGTCCAAAATCTAATAATCAAAAAATAAAATGAATAAAAGTATTAAAAAATATATACCTGCTGATGGTTTAGCAGGATTGAGAGAGAATTTTAAAGCAGATGCTATTTCAGGTTTTATCGTTTTCTTGTTGGCATTACCTTTAAGTTTGGGTATTGCGAAAGCATCAGCTTTCCCTCCAGTTATGGGTTTATTAACCGCTATAATTGGTGGTATTTTTGTGAGTTTCATAATGGGTTCAAGATTAACGATTAAAGGACCAGCTGCTGGTTTAATTGTTATTGTTGCTGGTTCTGTGGCCGAGTTTGGTCAAGGAGATGATATCTTGGGTTGGAAATTAGCTTTAGGAGCAATGGTTGTTGCTGGTGTAGTTCAAATTTTATTTGGAGTTTTTAAATTAGGAAAATTAGCCGATTTCTTTCCGCTTTCTGCTATTCATGGAATGTTAGCGGCAATTGGAATTATAATTATTGCTAAACAAATTCCGGTTTTATTAAACGATAATCCAGCTTTAGGAAAAGGAAAAGGACCTTTAGAATTATTAGCTAATATTCCAAATTTCATTATGAATTTAGATCCAAAAGCTAGTTTAATTGGAATTGTAAGTTTAGCCATTATGATGGGTTGGCCATATATTAAAAACAAAAATATAAAAATGATTCCGGCACCTTTAGTAGTGTTGTTGTTTGCAATTCCATGTGAATTGTTTATGCACTTTAAAGAAACTGAACCAGCTTATGCTTTAGTTAAAATTGGAAATTTTGTTGATTCATTAGGCCTTAATGCTAGTTTTGATGGTATTTCTCATACTGGGATTTTTATAAAATATGTAATCATGTTTGCTTTAGTAGGTTCTTTGGAGTCACTTTTAACAGTCAAAGCTATTGATTTGATGGATCCATTCAAACGTAAATCTGATATGAATAAAGATTTAATTGCTGTTGGAATCGGAAATACATTTGCAGCATTTTTAGGTGGTATACCAATGATTTCTGAAGTGGCTCGTTCTTCTTCAAATGTAAATAATGGAGCACAAACTCGTTGGGCTAATTTTTTTCATGGGGTTTTTATCTTATTGTTTGTATTAGTTGCTTCACCTGTATTAGAAATGATTCCAAATGCAGCTTTAGCAGCTATGTTAATTACAGTAGGTGTTAAATTAGCTCATCCTAAAGAATTCATTCATACTTTTCAAATTGGAAAAGAACAATTGGCTATTTTCTTAGTAACTATTTTCTTTACTTTATTTGAAGATTTATTAGTAGGAATTGCAGCAGGTATTGTTTTAAAAATGATAATTCATTTGTTTAACGGAACACCAATTTCGTCTTTCTTTAAAGCACCAACTTTGGTCTCTTTTGAAGGAAATAATTACTTAGTTGAAATAGATAAAGCAGCTATTTTTAAACTAAAATTAAAATCTCTACTGAAGCTTTTGT
>NZ_CAXBFR010000116.1:0-9214 GCF_963975005.1 uncultured Flavobacterium sp. | reverse complement strand
AAATCATATTTTATTTTTAATACTGCTAAAATAAGCAAAAGTTTTACTATTAAAATAAAAAACCACGCAAAAAGCATGGTTCTTTATTCAAATTTTTATGTTGTCTAGAATTAAGCTTTGATTGAACAACCAATAGCTTTAGTTGTTTTAACTTCTACTTCTTTTCCTTTTAAAAGTGAATTTACAGCATCTTCGACATATTTTACTTTAACGGCTTTTTCATCTTCGTAATTATCGTCAATTGCACCAATATATTTCACAATATTACCTTTAGCCGTTTTCTCTAAAATATAAACATGTGGCGTTTTTGTCGCTCCATATTGAGGATATATTTTTTGACCTTCATCAAATAAATAAGGAAAAGTAAATCCTTTTTCTTTGGCTCTAACAATCATTAATTCAAAACTATCGTCTTTGTTTTTTTCTGGATTATTTGGATTAATGGCAATCACAGGATATCCTAATTTCTTGTATTTTTTGTCTAAAGCAACGATTCTTTCTTCGTAAGCTTTTGCATATGGACAATGGTTACAAGTAAAAATTACAATGAAACCTTTTGCATCTTTATAATCTTTTAAAGAAACCATTTTATTATCGATGTTTTTCAGAGAAAAATCTGTGGCAACATCACCAATTTCATAACCTGTAGCTGTATCTTTTGTCGTGAAGGCAAAAATAAATACACCAATTAATCCTAATAAAGCAATTCTAAATTTTTTCATTTTTCTTTTTTTTAATTTATAAATGTTTTAACTTCTTTTTCTAACTGTTCATATTCAAACGATTGTTCGTAAAACTTTCGTTTTTCTTTGTTTATTATTAAAGTAGCTGGAATAGCACCAGACCAATCTTTATCAATCTTTTCAATCCAACTGTTTGCATCTGGATCATTTAATAATAAAACTTCAACATTCATTTTTTTCTTTTCTAAAAAAGGCAACAAACTCTTTTCAACAGATTTTGAAAAATCTAAACTCACTAAAACCAATTTAAAAGGTTTGTCTTTATATGTTTCTTGTAATTTTAAAAAACTAGGTAATTCTTTAACACAAGGAGCACACCAAGTTGCCCAAAAATTATAAACATAAGTTGTGTCGTTTTCAATTGTCATGTAAGCTTCTAAACCTTTATAATCAAACGATTTAACTTCATAATTGGCGCTTTTATATATTTTCAAAGGTTTTGGAATTTCACTTTCTTGAGCTACTGATGTAAACCCAAAAACAATAAAAAACACAAAGGATAAAATTGAAAACGAAAACTTCATAAACTGCTTATTTAATTTCAAAATTAATCAATTCAATACTTAATAATAGTTACTTTAACATAAATTTATTGCAACTTCTTAGCTTCAAAATGCTTATTTTTACCAAAATTATTAAAATGAGTGATTATATAGTTGGAGAAAAATTTGAAGGCAAAACATTTGAAGAAACTGACATAAAATACAAAGAATTTGAAGATTGTCAATTCATAAATTGTGATTTTACAAGTTGTACTTTTCAAAATGAAACATTTGTTGATTGCACTTTTACAGATTGTAATTTTAAAAATACTAAAATCAATTACGTTTCTCTTCGAGATGTCTTATTCATAAAATGTAATTTTACAAGTGTCAATTTTGCAATGACAGACCAAGTTTTATATCATTTTAATTTTCAGGATTGTATTTTAGATTATGCTCAATTTTACAAACTGAAACTCAAAAAAATGCGTTTTGACAATTGCAGTATGGTTGCCGTTGATTTTATGGAAACCGATTTAACCGAAAGCATTTTTAATAATTGCGATTTAAGAAGAAGTGTTTTTAGTAACACTATCGCTAATAAAGCAGATTTTCACACCAGTTATAATTACGTAATTGATCCAGAAGTTAACAAGCTTAAAAAAGCTCAATTTTCTTTGGATGGATTGAAAGGTTTATTAGAAAAATACGATTTAATAATAAGAGATTAACACAAAATTTGTTTTTTACAAAATAGTTTCTATATCTTTGCATAAGAAATAAAAAACATGAACACATTTTTAAATACTACTTGGTGGTGGAACAACTTACTTCAAAAGACGTGAGCGAATCCTCCTATAGTATAATTTAAACCAAATACATAGAAAAGGCTTGTCAATCACGACAAGCCTTTTTTTTTGTTCTGAATTTATTTCAGAATTTCATAAATTTTAAAATACAAATAATGAAAACATATAAATTAGATACTAATTTCAAACAAATTCTAGCAGACACAATGACTCCTGTTAGTGTTTATTTAAAAATAAGAGATAAATTTCCGAATAGCATTTTACTAGAAAGTTCTGATTATCATGGAAATGAAAACAGCTTTTCTTACATCTGCTTCAATCCAATTGCTTCTATAAAAGTTGAAGATAAAAAAAATGAAACTAATTTTCCTGATGGATTTTCTGAAATTATTCCCCTTGACAGTCATGTTAGTGTTGTTAATGAAATCGAACAATTTTCCAAGCAATTCATTACAGATGAAAACCAATTTAAATTCATCACGCAAGGACTTTTTGGATACATTGCTTATGATGCGATTCAACATTTTGAAAAAATAGAAATTGCTGAAAAATCTACAGAAAATAAGATTCCAGAAATCTATTATGCTGTTTACCAAAATATAATTGCTATAAATCATTTCAAAAATGAAGCTTACATTTTCTGTCATTCATATGAAAATGAAAACAACATAGCTGAAATCCAACAATTGTTGCAAGCGAAAAATTTTGCTTCTTTTAACTTTTCTAAAAATGGTGAAGTAGTTTCAAATTTGACTGATTCTGACTTTAAAAATTATGTGACTTTAGCCAAAAAACATTGCCAACGTGGAGATGTTTTCCAATTGGTTTTGTCCAGACGTTTTTCTCAAGATTTTAAAGGTGATGAGTTTAATGTTTATCGTGCTTTAAGAAGTATCAATCCTTCTCCTTACCTATTCTATTTTGATTATGGAAATTTTAAAATATTTGGATCATCACCCGAAGCACAATTGGTTATCAAAGATAATCATGCAGAAATTCACCCAATTGCTGGAACTTTCAAACGAACAGGAAATGATGAAGATGATGCTATTTTAGCCAAAAAATTAAACGAAGACAAAAAAGAAAATAGCGAACATGTCATGTTGGTGGATTTAGCCAGAAACGATTTAAGTAGAAGTTGCAACGATGTGAAAGTTGAAAAATACAAAGAAGTCCAGTTTTTTTCTCACGTAATTCATCTAGTTTCCAAAGTAACCGGAAAATTAAAACCCAATCATCCTTTTATGGAATTGGTTGCCAAAACGTTTCCTGCTGGAACTTTAACAGGTGCTCCAAAATATAAAGCTATGGAACTAATTGAATCTATTGAAAAAACAAATCGAAGCTTTTATGGTGGAGCGATTGGATTTATGGATTTTGAAGGCAACTTTAATCACGCGATTATGATTCGAAGTTTTTTAAGTAAAAATCATACCTTACACTTTCAAGCTGGAGCTGGAATTGTAGCTAATTCAATAGAAGAAAACGAAACACAAGAAGTTTATAATAAATTAGGAGCTTTGCAAAAAGCTTTGGATTTAGCTGAGAATATTTAAAAATTAAATAATTTAAAGATTTAAAGATTATTTAAAACAAATTTTTAATCTTTTAATCCTTCAATCTTACAATAAAATAAAACATGAAAATAGTAGTCATAGATAATTACGATAGTTTTACTTATAATTTAGTCCATTATTTAGAAGATTTGAATGCAGAAGTTACAGTTTTTCGTAACGATGAATTTGAATTAGATGAACTAGAAAAATTTGATAAAATTTTACTTTCTCCTGGTCCAGGAATTCCGGATGAAGCGGGTTTGTTGAAAGATGTTATTAAGAGATTTGCATCAACAAAAAGCATATTTGGTGTATGTTTAGGGTTACAAGCCATTGGTGAAGTTTTTGGTGGAACATTAACGAATTTAGAAAAAGTATATCACGGTGTAGCTACAAAAGTCACGCAAACAGAAGATGATTTTATTTTCAATGATTTACCAAAAGAAACGGAAGTGGGTCGTTACCATTCTTGGGTAGTTTCAAATGAAAACCTTCCTGAGGATTTAATCGTAACTAGCCTTGATGAAAACGGACAAATTATGTCTATGAAACATGCAACTTATGATGTTCGTGGTGTACAATATCATCCCGAAAGTGTCTTAACTCCAAATGGTAAAAAGATATTAGAAAATTGGCTTTTGAATTAGTAATTAGTGTTCAGTCAATAAATTTTAGCATCAAGAGATGCTGAACTAAATTCAGTATAAAAAATGAAAACCATATTAAATAGATTAATCAATCACGAAATACTTTCTAAAGCAGAAGCTAAAGATGTATTAGTCAACATATCAGCCGGAAATTATAATACCAGTCAAATTTCAGCATTCCTAACCGTTTACATGATGCGAAGCATTACGATAGAAGAACTTTCAGGTTTTCGTGAAGCATTGTTGGAACTTTGCATTCCTGTAGATTTCTCAGCCTACAACACTATCGATTTATGCGGAACAGGTGGTGATGGAAAAGACACATTCAACATCTCAACTTTAGCTTCATTCATTGTTGCTGGAACAGGAATTAAAGTCGCAAAACATGGAAATTACGGAGTTTCTTCTATTTCAGGTTCTAGTAATGTGATGGAAAAAATGGGTGTGAAATTCACGAATGACATTGACTTTTTAACCAAATCAATCGAAGAAACAAACATCGCAATTCTTCACGCACCTTTATTTCATCCAGCCATGAAAAATGTGGGACCAATACGAAAAGAATTAGCCGTAAAAACCTTTTTCAACATGTTAGGTCCAATGGTAAACCCATCCTTCCCAAAGAATCAAATGGTTGGTGTTTTTAGTTTAGAATTAGCTCGAATGTATGCTTATTTATACCAAAACACAACAACAAATTACAGTATTTTGCACGGATTAAGTGGTTTTGATGAAGTTTCGTTAACTGATGATGTAAAGATAATTTCAAATCATTCAGAGCAAATTTTAAAACCCATTGATTTTAATTTTCCAAGCATCAAATTAGAAAGTATTAAAGGTGGAAACACAATCGATGAGGCAGCCAAAATTTTTCATAATGTCATTTCAGGAAAAGGTTCAATCGAACAAAACAGTGTGGTTTGCGTAAACGCTGCTGTTGCGATTCAGACTATAGAAAAATCTAGTTATGAAGATGCTTTAGCCAAAGCACAAGAGAGTTTAATTTCTAGAAAAGCATTTGAAAAATTGAATCAGTTAATTAAAATTAGTAACTAATATTATGAAACAAATTTTTTTAGCATTATTTATTCTATTCCTAAGTTGTTCAGGAAAAGAAAAAAAAGTCACTAATGAAAATTTACAACTTTCAGATAAATGGATAGAATATAAAACGAAAGATTCAATTCCAAAATTACTAAAATTAGTTCTTGACAAACTAAATAAAGAAAGCTTTAAAATTGCGAATCAAGATGAAGTTTTTAATGCAACAGATGTTATGCTAAATGATTCAATTCCTAATAAGCAATTAAGACTTCTTGCAACTAAAGATAATAAATAGAGGTTAGTTTATATTCAAGGTGGATTTGGAAAATACTATGTATATAATGAATGTAAAATTATTAATAACTCTATTTCAGATTTTAAAATATGTGAAACTCTTATAAAACTTGAAAATAATGATACCATAACTAAATTGATAAGTAAAAATAAAATTACACTAAAAGATATAAGACTGAAATAGATTTTATTTCACTAATTACTAAAAAATGAACATCCTAGATAAAATCATAACCGACAAAAAACGAGAAGTTGCTTTAAAGAAAAGTATCCTCCCAGTTACGCAATTAGAAGCTTCCGTTTTATTTAATGGAAGAACCAATTCAATGGCAAAATTGCTAAAAAATAGTTTGTCAGGAATTATTACCGAACACAAACGTCGTTCTCCTTCTAAATCGTTAATCAATAATAATCATTCTGTTGAAGATGTCGTTTTAGGCTATCAAAATGCAGGTGCTTGTGGCATTTCGGTTTTAACAGATGGTAAGTATTTTGGTGGAAGTTTAGACGATTTATTGTTAGCTAAAGCTTCTGTAAACATTCCCTTATTGCGAAAAGAATTTGTGATTGATGAATATCAAATTCTAGAAGCAAAAGCGAATGGTGCAGATGTAATCTTACTAATTGCAGCTGTTTTAACTCGTGAAGAAATCAAAAGATTATCTGAATTCGCTCAAAGTTTAGCTTTGGAAGTTTTGTTAGAAGTGCATAATCAAGAAGAGCTAGAAAAATCGATTATGCCAAGTTTAGACATGATCGGTGTAAACAATAGAAACCTAAAAACCTTTGAAGTTAGCTTGGATTATAGCAAAGAATTAGCCCATCAAATTCCAACTGATTTTGTAAAAATTTCAGAAAGTGGCATTAGTACTGTTGAAGCTGTAAAAGAATTACAACAATTTGGTTATCAAGGCTTTTTAATGGGAGAACATTTTATGAAAACCGATAATCCTGGAAAAGAAGCAAGTGAATTTATTCGAAAAATTTCCTTGAAATGAAAAAGATAAAATTAAAGATATGTGGTATGAAATATTCTAATAATATTGAGGAAATTGCTTCATTAAAACCAAATTATTTAGGCTTTATTTTTTGGAATAAATCAAGTCGAAATTTCGATTTACAAGAACTCCCAAAATTAGATTCTGACATCAAAAAAGTGGGTGTTTTTGTTGATGCAACTTTGGAAGAAATTCAGGATAAAATTAAAACTTTTCAATTAGATGTCATTCAATTGCATGGAAAAGAATCTTTAGAATTTTGTTCGGATTTAAAGAAAGAAAAAATTGAAATTATAAAAGCTTTTTCAATAGATAATGATTTTGATTTCAGTCGATTAAAAGCTTATGAAAATGTTGTAGGTTACTTTCTATTCGACACTAAAGGAAAATTACCTGGTGGAAACGGAACTACATTCGATTGGCAAGTGTTAAAGCATTACAACTTACAAAAACCTTTCTTTTTAAGTGGAGGAATTGGTTTAACCGAAATAGACAAAATACAAGAATTTCTTGATTCTGATTTATCCAACTATTGTTACGCCATTGATGTAAACAGTCGTTTTGAAACAGAACCTGGATTAAAAAACAAAAATGAATTAGAAAAGTTTAAAAAAGTGCTAGATGAAAACAAAATATAACGTAGACGAAAACGGATTTTACGGCAAATTTGGGGGTGCTTTCATTCCTGAAATGCTACATCCAAACGTAGAAGAATTAAAAGAAAATTACTTAAAAATAATGGCTGAACCTTCGTTTAAAGAAGAATGTAATCAGTTATTGCAACAATATGTTGGACGTCCAACTCCTCTCTATTTTGCCAAACGTTTATCCGAAAAATACAACACAAAAATCTATCTAAAAAGAGAAGATTTATGTCACACCGGTGCTCATAAAGTAAACAACACCATCGGACAAATTCTAATGGCAAAACGTTTGGGTAAAACTAGGATTATTGCCGAAACTGGTGCTGGTCAACATGGTGTGGCTACTGCAACCGTTTGTGCCTTAATGGGTTTAGAATGTATTGTTTATATGGGTGAAGTGGATATAAAACGTCAAGCACCAAATGTAGCTCGCATGAAAATGCTAGGAGCTGAAGTTAGACCAGCAACTTCTGGTTCAAAAACCTTGAAAGACGCTACCAATGAAGCGATTCGAGATTGGATTAACAATCCTGTAGATACTTTTTACATTATTGGTTCTGTTGTTGGACCTCATCCATATCCAGATATGGTTGCTAGATTTCAAAGTGTTATTTCTAAAGAGATTAAAGTACAATTGCAAGAACAAGAAGGTAGAGAAAATCCAGATTACGTAATTGCTTGTGTTGGTGGTGGAAGTAATGCAGCTGGAGCCTTTTACGAATTTTTAGAAGATGAATCGGTAAAATTAATCGCTGTTGAAGCTGCTGGTCATGGAGTAGATTCTGGGGAAAGTGCTGCGACTTCTGTTTTGGGAAAAATCGGAATTATTCATGGAAGTAAAACCTTATTGATGCAAACAGAAGACGGACAAATTACAGAACCGTATTCTATTTCAGCTGGTTTAGATTATCCAGGTGTTGGACCTTTGCATGCACATTTACATGACTCGAATCGTGCTGAATTTATTGCAATAACTGACAAAGAAGCCATGAAATCTGGTTTAGAAATTTCAAAAATGGAAGGAATTATTCCAGCTATTGAAACGGCTCATGCATTTTCTGTTTTGGATAAAAAACAATTCAAACCAACAGATATTGTTGTGATCAATTTATCAGGAAGAGGTGATAAAGATTTGAATACTTATATTGATTATTTCGGATTTTAAAATATAATCGCAAAGAGCCCAAAGACTTTACACAAGGTTTAAAAAAATAAAACAATGAACAGAATAAATAAAAAAATTCAAGAAGATAAAAAACTGCTTTCTATCTACTTTACAGCAGGTTATCCTAAAATAAATGATACAGTTTCCATAATTGAAGAATTAGAAAAAAATGGTGTAGATATGATTGAAATTGGATTGCCTTTTTCTGATCCTTTAGCAGATGGACCAACAATTCAGGAAAGTTCTACTATTGCAATTGAAAACGGAATGACGACTTCGCTCCTATTTGAACAATTAAAAGACATTCGAAAAACAGTTCAAATTCCTTTAATAATTATGGGCTATTTTAATCCGATGATGCAATTTGGAATGGAGAAATTTTGTCAAAAATGTGCCGAAGTTGGTATCGATGGCTTAATCATTCCTGATTTGCCTTTATACGTTTATGAAACTGAATACAAAGCTATTTTTGAAAAATATGATTTGAAAAATGTGTTTTTAATAACACCTCAAACTTCAAACGAACGAATTACTCAAATTGATGCTATTTCAGATAGTTTCATTTATATGGTAAGTTCTGCAGCCGTTACTGGAAGTCAATCTGGTTTTGGAAATGAACAAATGGATTATTTCAAACGAATTTCAGATTTAAATCTAAAAAATCCTCAAATAATTGGTTTCGGAATTAAAGATCATGAAACTTTTTCACAAGCCACAAAACATCAAAAAGGTGCTATCATTGGAAGTGCTTTTATTAAGTTTTTGGGTAAAAATAGTATTGATAATATTGGAGATTTTATTCGAATGACAAAAAAATAAAAGTCAATTAAAC
>NZ_CAXBFR010000115.1:0-9309 GCF_963975005.1 uncultured Flavobacterium sp. | reverse complement strand
CGTAGATTTAGCATCCAACTTATGACAAGCTGCACAATTTGCATTAAACAATTCTTTTCCTTTTGCAGCATCACCACCAGTAGCAGTTGTTACTTCAGCAACAGGTGCATCAGCCATAGCTGCATCTTGAGAATAAGAAACTAATGATAAAGATAGCGTTAAAGCTAAACTGAAGAAAATCCTAGAAAACGATTTATGGTTACCCACCTTTTTCATATTTAAAATGATTATCGACTATAATTGGTATAGTTTTAGCTATAAATGTGTTTAATAAAACTCACATCCTTTTTAAAACTCCGACAAAAATACAATAATTGAATTATTATCAAAACCTTAATTTTACCTTAAAATGCAATTTATACTTGTTCTAAATAAAACATTAGTCTTAACAAATACATTTTAAGTGTAAATTTGCATTAAACATTATTTATTATGAAGAAATTAACGACTTACAAATTACTTATTTTAGCGCTGATATTCAGCTTTATATCAAATAAAACTTTTTCTCAAACCATAGAACAAGATCCAAAAATCGAGGCTTTATTAAAAGAAAAAAGAAAAATTAATACAGGAATAACCATAAATGACTTGTACAAAATTCAGATTATTAATGGCAAAAAAGATGATGCTTTGAAAGCATTAAATGAATTTAAAAGCAATTATAAAGAAATAGATGGCACAATAATCTATAATAATCCAACATTTAAGGTTTGGGTTGGTAGTTTCAAAACAAGAATTGAAGCAGAAAATGCTTTACTTGAAATTAAAAAGAAATATCCTTTGGCTTTATTGATAAAACCAAATAAATAAAAATGAAAAGAGCTTTTCTTTTATGTATACTATTACACGCGGCCTATACATTTGCACAAAACACAAAAGACACTACTAATATAAATCATCTTGAAGAAGTAGTGCTTTCAACCGTTAGACTTCCTAAGAAAAAACAATCATTACCTATTCAAGTAGAGACAATCCGTTTAAAGCAAATTGAATTTCAAAATTTTCAAAACACAGCTGATTTACTTTCAAATTCAGGAACTCTAGTCGTTCAAAAATCACAGCAAGGTGGAGGAAGCCCAACTATAAGAGGTTTTGAGGCCAGTAGAGTTTTATTGCTAGTAGATGGCATTAGAATGAATAATCTTATATATAGGTCTGGCCATTTACAAAATGTAATTTCTGTTGATGAAAATCTTCTTGAAAATGTTGCTGTTTTCTACGGACCAACATCTACTCTTTTTGGAAGTGATGCTCTTGGAGGAACTATTAACATGACTACCAAAAAAGCGAAATTTTCATCAAAAAAAATTGGAAAAATAAGTGGTAATATTTCAACAAGATATTCTTCTGTAAATGAAGAAAAATCAGGTCATTTTGATTTTAATTATGCTAAAATAAATTGGGCTTCGTTAACTTCTTTCTCTTATAATGATTTTGGTGACTTAAAAATGGGAAAAAGAAAGAATCACAATGGAGATTACTTTGGAGAAAGACCTTTTTATATTGAAAACATAGGTGGAAATGATGTTTTGACTGAAAATTCAGATAAATTTATGCAAAAAAAATCCGGTTTTAAGCAATATAATTTTATGCAAAAAATTGCTTTTAAAAGCCAAAAAGAATTTGAACATGGTCTAAATTTTCAATTCTCAAACAGTACAGATATACAAAGATATGATAGACTAACTGATGCTTCATCATCTGGTTTGAAAAATGCAGAATGGTATTATGGACCACAAAAAAGGCTTCTAGCTATTTATAGCTTAACAAAAGAAAAAGTTTTTTTTAATAGTGATTTAAAAGTAGATTTAGCTTATCAAAATATTGAAGAAAGTCGTCATAATAGAAAATTTGGAAATTACAACTTGCAAAATAGAATGGAGAAAGTTAACATGTATTCTGTAAGTATTGATTTACATAAAGAATTTTTATCTGGTGATTTATTTTATGGTATTGAAAGTTATTTGGAAGATTTGAATTCTTCGGCATTTTCAAACAACATTAATACTGGAGAAATTAAACCAATTGACGCACGTTATCCAAACGGAAACAACAACATATTAAGAAATGATCTTTATATTTCTTATAATACAGTTTTTTCAAAAAAAACAAATTTCAATATTGGCGCTAGAGCAGGACATACTATTTTAAACAGTACAATTCATGATGATACATTTTTTCAACTTCCTTTTAGTGATATTAATCAAAAAAACTTTACTTATAGCGGAACTGTAGGTTTAGTTCATAAACCTTCTAAGAACATTGATTTAAAAATGAATATTAGTACAGGGTTTAGAGTGCCAAATATAGATGATTTAGCTAAAATTTTTGAATCTGGTGGTGGATTTATAATTGTTCCGAATGCAGATTTGAAGCCTGAAAAAACAATAACAACTGATTTAGGATTGGTAATTAAGACGGATAACAAACGTTTTCAAATGGAAAATACATATTATTTTACTCGATTTATAGATGCCATTATTACAGACAATTATTTATACAATGGACAATCAACTATAACTTATAATGGAAGTCAAAGTCAAGTTTTAGCAAATCAAAACAAAGGTAGAGCTTATGTAACTGGTTTCTCAACTAACATAAAAGGCTATCTAGTTTCTAGTTTACAATACGTAGCTAATTTTAATTACACATTAGGAAGAATTACTAGTGAAGAAGAAAAAATGCCGCTTGATCATATCCCTCCTTATTATGGTAAAATTGGTTTGAATTATGAAAAAAATTGGGGAACGATTGAAGCTTACATGTTATATAATGGCAAAAAACCAATAAATGATTATTTCCTAAATGGTGAAGACAATGAACAATATGCACCAAATGGAGGAATGCCAGCTTGGGAAACTTATAACCTAAAAACAGCCTTTACAATCATTCCAAAAGCAACTTTATTTGTAGGTATTGAAAACATTTTAGATACGCAGTATAGGGTTTTTGCTTCAGGAATAAATGCTCCTGGAAGAAATATTTATGGCGGTTTAAAGTATGAATTCTAAGAACTAGTTAAAAAGTGCGACATTAATTTAGTTTTAATTAATATCACAAAAAAAATCCCAAGCTTTAAACTTGGGATTTTTTATTTATTATATGATGTTTTATTATTTCAACTTTTTCTTCACTTCCACTTCTTGGAAAGCTTCGATGATATCTAGTTCTTCAATGTCGTTATAGTTTTTGATTTGCATACCACAATCGTATCCTTTTGACACATCTTTAACGTCATCTTTAAAACGTTTTAAAGTTAACAATTCACCAGTATATACCACAACACCATCTCTAATTATACGAATTTTAGAATTTCTAAATATTTTTCCATCAGTAACCATACAACCTGCAATTGATCCAATTTTAGAGACTTTAAAGATTTCTCTAATTTCTGCAGTACCAGTGATTTCTTCTTTTAATTCCGGAGAAAGCATTCCTTCCATTGCATCACGTAAATCATCAATTGCATCATAAATGATTGAGTAGTTACGAATATCAATTTCTTCTTTTTCTGCTAATTGCTTAGCATTTCCTTGTGGGCGAACATTAAATCCGATTATAATTGCGTCAGAAGCAGAAGCCAACAATACGTCAGATTCAGTAATTGCTCCAACACCTTTATGTATAATATTTACTTGAATTTCTTCTGTAGATAATTTAGAGAATGAATCAGAAAGTGCTTCTACAGATCCATCCACATCACCTTTAAGGATAATATTTAATTCTTTAAATTGACCTAAAGCGATACGACGACCAATTTCGGCAAGAGTAATGTGCTTTTGCGTTCGAACAGATTGTTCTCTTTGCAATTGAGTACGTTTTGCGGCAATTTGTTTTGCTTCTCTTTCGTCTTCATACACATTGAATTTGTCACCTGCTGTTGGCGCACCGTCTAATCCTAAAATAGATACAGGAGTTGATGGACCAGCTTCAGTAATTACATTACCTCTTTCATCATGCATAGCTTTAATCTTACCATGATTTTTACCTGCCAACATATAATCTCCAACACGTAATGTACCTGCTTGTACTAAAATAGTTGAAACATAACCTCTACCTTTATCTAATTGTGCTTCCACAACAGTTCCAATAGCTGCTTTATCTGGGTTTGCTGTTAATTCTAATATTTCAGCTTCTAATAAAACTTTTTCTAAAAGTTCTTTTATACCTGTTCCTTTTTTAGCAGAGATATCTTGAGATTGGTATTTTCCACCCCAATCTTCTACTAATAAATTCATAGCTGCTAACTTTTCTTTTATTTTTTCTGGATTTGCAGTTTCTTTATCTACCTTATTGATAGCAAATATCATTGGAACTCCAGCTGCTTGAGCGTGACTAATTGCTTCTTTTGTTTGAGGCATAATATCATCATCGGCAGCAATTACAATGATTGCAATATCTGTTATTTGAGCACCACGAGCACGCATTGCAGTAAAGGCTTCGTGACCTGGTGTATCTAAGAAAGCGATTTTTTGACCACCTTCTAAAGTTACTCCATATGCCCCAATATGTTGTGTAATTCCACCTGATTCACCAGCTATTACATTTGCTGAACGAATATAATCCAGTAAAGATGTTTTACCATGATCAACGTGTCCCATTACAGTAACAATTGGAGAACGTGGTTGTAAATCTTCTGGTTTATCTTGTACTACTTCTAAATTTTCTTCAATTTCTGAAGTAATAAATTCTACTTCGTAACCAAATTCGTCTGCAACAATTGTTAATGTCTCAGCATCTAAACGCTGGTTTTGAGTTACCATGATACCAAGTGTCATACAAGTACCGATTACCTTTGTAACTGGCACATCCATCATTGTTGCAACTTCACCTACGGTAACAAATTCTGTAACTTTAATTGTTTTACTTCCTTCGTCTAATGCTTGTTGTTCATCTTCTGAACGTTGACGGTGAGAATCTCTTTTATCTCTTCTGTATTTGGCAGCTTTAGATTTTCCACCTTTACCTCTACCTTGAAGTCTTTCTAGAGTTTCTTTGATTTGGTTTTTAACGTCTTCTTCTGTAGGCTCTGTTTTTTGAATAACTGGTTTTTTACCCCCTTTATTAAACCCACCTCTAACAAATTCTTTCTTTCCACCTGTATTATTGACACCTGGAACTACAGGAGTTCCTGGTTTAGCAATTCTACGACGTTTATTTTTGTTGGCGTTGTTATTAGCTCCAGGTGATCCTGTTCCCGCTGCTTTTACATCACCTGCTTTTTTAACTTCTTTTTTAGGGTCTTTCTTTTTAGGTTTATTGAATTGAGACAAATCAATTGTTTTTCCTGTAAAAGTAGCACCTGCTAATTTAGTATATTGAGTTTCAACTTTTTCTTCTTCAGGTTCAACTGACGTCTCAACTACAGGTACTTTTTCTTCTTTTTTAGAAGATTCAGTAGCCTTTTCAACTTTAGGAGTCTTTTTCTCAACTTTAGGTTTTTCTAAAACCGTATTGATTTCAACTTTTGGAGTTTCAGCTTTAGGAGTTTCAGCTTTTGGAGCTTCAACCTTTGGAGCATCAACTTTTGGCGCACCCACTTTTGGAGTTTCTGCTGTTGACTCAACTACTTTTTCTTGAGGCTTGCCTGATTTTTTTGAATCCAAATCTATTTTACCAACAGTTTTTGGACCAGAAAGTTCAGCTTTTGCTTTAATTACTTCAAGCTTTTGCTTCTCTTCTTGCAATCTTTTTACTTCAAGTTCTTTTTCGAGTTCTCTTTTAAGTGCTTCTTTTTCTTTACGCTTTTCTTCACCAACTTCAAGAGAGGCAACTTTTTTTCCTTTGTCAGCAGAAAATTGACCACATAAAATATCATATTCAGCTTGAGAAATTTTTGCATTAGGACTTGAATCAATTGAATGATCTTTTTCTTTTAAGTAGTCCACTGCTCTCTCTAAGGAAATATTTAATTCTCTTAAAACTTTGTTTATTCGTATTGCTCTTTCTTCAGACATAAATTAATTTAGTGTTTCTTCTGAACTATATTTTTGTAAATATAATCTTTTTTAATCTTTTTTTGTTAGACATAATAGTAGTTAAAACTATCTATCAAACTCTTCTTTTAAGACTCTAACAACTTCTAAAACCGTTTCTTCTTCAAGATCTGTTCTACGAACTAAATCCGCAACATCTTGATCAAGAATACTCTTAGCAGTGTCTAAACCTATTTTTTCAAATTCTTGTATTACCCATTCTTCTATTTCATCAGAGAATTCTCTTAACTCAACATCATCTTCTTCCTCTGTTAAACCTTCTCTAATAACGTCTAATTCATACCCAGTAAGTTGCCCTGCCAATCTAATGTTGTGTCCACCACGACCAATTGCTTTAGAAACTTCTTCTACTTTTAAGAACACTTCCGCAGTTTTCTTTTCTTCATTAATTTTAATTGAAGAAACTTTTGCAGGACTTAATGCTCTTGTGATATATAATTGCGTATTCGTTGTGTAATTGATTACATCAATATTTTCGTTACCTAATTCTCTAACGATTCCGTGAATTCTAGAACCTTTCATTCCAACACAAGCTCCAACTGGATCAATTCTATCATCATAAGAATCTACAGCAACTTTAGCTTTTTCTCCAGGAATACGGACTACATTTTTAACAGAAATTAATCCGTCGAAAACTTCTGGAATTTCTTGTTCAAATAATTTTTCCAAAAACAATGGTGCTGTTCTAGACATAACAATTTGAGGTTTATTACCTTTCAGTTCAACGCTTTCTATAATACCTCTTACGTTATCACCTTTTTTGAAATAATCACTTGGAATTTGTTTTTCTTTTGGAAGAACAATTTCATTCCCCTCATCATCCATCAAAATTACAACTTTTGGACGTACGTGATGCACTTCAGCCGTGTAAATATCCCCTATTAAATCTTTAAATTGTTTGTAAAGATTTGTATTATCGTGTTCATGTATTTTTGAAATTAGGTTCTGACGTAAAGCTAAAATAGCTCTTCTACCTAATTGAATTAATTTTACTTCTTCAGAAACATCCTCTCCAACTTCAAAATCTGGCTCGATTCTTCTTGCTTCAGATAATGATATTTCAGAATTTTCATCTTCCACTTCTCCATCAGCAACAACAACTCTATTTCTCCATATCTCCATATCTCCTTTATCAGGGTTTATGATTATATCAAAGTTGTCATCTGATCCGTATTTTTTCTTTAATGCGTTTCTAAAAACATCTTCTAAAATAGCCATTAACGTTACTCTATCTATGAGTTTGTCGTCTTTAAATTCTGAAAACGAATCGATTAATGCAATATTCTCCATGTTGATTCTAAATAATTAAAATGATATTAATACAATTGCTTCTTTTATTTCTGCGTAAGCAATTTCTTTTTTATTCCTAACTGTTTCTTTTCCTTTGCCAATTTTCTTTGGCTCTCTTGACTGCCATTCTAGAGTAATTTTATCATCATCAGCTGCTACAAGAGTGGCTTCAATTTTCTCTAGTTCATTTGTAGTTACTCTTAAGTTTCTACTTACATTTTTTTTGTATTGTCTTATAAAATTCAATGGTGTAGAAACTCCAGCTGAAGCAACATCTATTGAATATTCAAGCTCATCTTTATCTAATTCATGCTCAATTGCACGACTAATGCCGATGCAATCTTGAAGGTTTACACCATTATCATCATCTAAAGTTATCGCAATTTTGTTGTCTTCCGTAACAACTAAATCAATTAAAAACATTGATGGTTTATGCGATAAAGCCTCGTCTAGAAGGACTTTTACTGTTTCTTTAAAACTCATAATTTTATAAAAAGAGGGAAGCATTGCTTCCCTCATTATCTAAATTGTCATACAAATAACGGTGCAAATATACATAATTTTTTAAATAAATAAAACCTTTGATTTATATAATTAATTTTCATACCTTTATGTAAATAAAAAATTAGATATAATACATACACAATGAAAAAAATTTTAGTACCTACAGATTTTTCTAAAAGCGCAGAATATGCATTAAAAGTTGCAGCACAGATTGCTAAAAAAAATAATGGAGAAATACTATTAATTCATATGCTAGAGCTACCAACTTCTGGTAATGACGCTGTTTCAAGCTCACATGACATACCTGAATTAATGCTGTTTAAAAATGCAGCTTTAAACAAATTAGAAGAAATTATGAATGCTGATTTTTTAAAAGGCATTAATATTTCTAAAGTTATTCAATTTGAAATGGCTTTTGATGGTATTCTTAAAAGTGGAAAAGCACATACTGCAGATTTAATAGTCATGGGGTCTCATGGCGCAAGCGGTTTTCAAGAGATGTTTATAGGTTCTAATACCGAAAAAGTAGTTAGAAATTCAGATATTCCTGTTTTAGTAATCAAGAAAGACGACGATAATTTTAATGCTGACAATTTTGTTTTTGCTTCTGACTTCTCAGATGAAATTAAAGAACCTTTCAAAAAAGTTGTTGAATTTGCTAATAATTTCAATTCTCATTTACATTTAGTAGTGATAAATACTCCCAATAGTTTCAAATCAACACATGTTGCTCAGGAAATAATGGATAATTTTACATCAGGTTTCAAAATCAACAACTATTCAACACATATTTATAATGATGTAAATGTAGAGAAAGGAATTTTACATTTTGCAAAAAGCATTAAAGCTGACCTAATCGGAATGAGTACACATGGGAGAAAAGGGATTGCACATTTCTTCAACGGAAGCATTAGTGAAGACTTAGTCAATCACGCAAAAAGAGCCGTTATTACTTTTAAAATATAATAAAAAGTATAAGCATAAAAAAAGCCCCGATATATTCGGGGCTTTTTTGTTGTCCCACAAGGACTCGAACCTTGAACGACGGTACCAAAAACCGCTGTGTTACCATTACACCATGGGACATGGTCTGCTATTGCGAGTGCAAATGTAATACATATTTTATTTATTACAAATTTTTCTAAAAAAAATATTAAAAAATTAATTTCAGCGTTACTTATAATAAAAAAATAGTTTCTTTGTAAAATAGATAAAATAATCTCATTTAAATTTACTTATGACATCATTTAACTTTAATAAATGGAATAATATTCTAGGTTGGTTTGCTTTTGCAGTAGCTTTAGTAACTTATAGTTTAACTGTTGAACCTACTTTAAGCTTCTGGGATTGTGGTGAATACATTTCGACAGCAGCCAAACTAGAAATTGGCCATCCTCCTGGAGCACCACTATTTCAAATGCTAGGTTCTTTCTTTGCAATGTTTGCGACAAGTGCAGATAAAATAGCGTTAATGGTTAATATGCTGTCCGTTTTTTCGAGTGCATTTACTATTTTATTT
>NZ_CAXBFR010000114.1:0-9350 GCF_963975005.1 uncultured Flavobacterium sp. | reverse complement strand
AGCAAATTCATTTTGTGGAATAATTGATGTTTCAGAAGCTGGTCCAGCAACTAACGTTACCTTAATATCAATGGATTGAGTTTCATAAATGTTATTTAAGCCATAAATAGTTCCTTCAGTAGTAATTTCAGGTATGCCAGATATTAATAAATTTGGATTTACAAATTCTTGATGATTTCTATAGGCCCATAAATTAATATTTTTATAATTTTTAATTTTAGCTTTTGTTCCTTCATATTCAAATTTTGTATAACCACCTGTTGGGTAAGTTATTTTATTAAGTGTCCCTATTGATGCATAACCGAAAACGGGATTTCTGTCTGCAAAATTAGGTTGATTATTAGGATTTGAAAAATTGTCATCTGGTATTGAACTTGTATTAGGCTTGCCATTAAAGAAACCCAAATAATCTTGGGAAAATGAAAATCTTTTTGGTAATTGTGAATAATTATTATATTCAAATGAATATACATCATTTCTTCTGCCGCTTTGTGTATTTGGAGAATATGAATTGTCTTCATTAAAAGTGATTTTTTTTAGGAAAAATCTTTTAGTCGTATCTGAATAACCAAAAGGAGATTGTGATTGAGAAAAAGGTGTATATTCAAAATCTATAGTTTTAAAGGGTGGATTTTGATAATCTGTATCTTTATCAATTTCAATTTTATTCAATACTCTTTTAAAATTTAAATTATTAACATCACTAGAATTAAATTTAACGGTTTCTATATTATTTGAAGACTTAATTTTAATTAAATATTTTGGATTTACAATTTTAATACTAACAGAAGTATTCTGTATAGAAGTAGTATTAATGCCCTCAGAATTACATCCAACTTGTGAATTACTAATAAAAATTAATTTTTCTATTTTTTGTATTTGCTGCATTGGAACTGTTTTTTGTGGCAATCCATTTGTATATTCAAAAAGGATAACACCGTTGATTGGGTGCTCTATTTTAGTTAAATAGAACGCAGTTACACCAGTGTTAGTTGGGCTATCCATAACTGCATTTGTTGTGTAAAGCCTTGTGGTTTCTTCTGTTTCAGTTCCTCCAAAATAATATTTAATACCATCTGTAGTTGTTATTGCAAATTCTTTATTTAGTAACAGTCTTGTTTTATTATTTTGCCCAATATTTCCAGTTAATTCTATTTTAAATTCTTTGTCATATTTAACTTGTCTAGGTTCAAAATTTTCATCAAAATAGAAACTACCAGAACCACCTGGAAACGAAAACTGAAAAATATCAACTTCAGAGTCAACCTGTCCATTTTCAATAAAATCTCTCATATCAATTGCTTGTTGAGTGCCATCTTCGGTATTAAGTGAATAATCATTTAATAGGATGTCTGAAACTATTAATCTAGTAGTTGATTTTTCATCTGCAATATCATTTACATTTCTTGTAATAACTCCTCCAGCATTTAAAGTCCAATTTATACCAACCCAAGTAGGCAAATCGTCAACTCTAACTCCTGCTCCTGTATAGTTAATTGATATTGGTAATTCAAGTTGTCCAGCTTTGTAAGTATATAATGGAATTGTTTGACTTACCATTCCTGTAAATTCATTTATAGGTACATCTCCATATTTTGTTATTGCAAATGCATCTGGAGAAGGTGGTGTGTAGTTTGGTAAAGTAAGAGGGTCGCCTACTTGTGAAAATCCTATTAAAGAAAATAAACCAATAATAGATAATATTTTAATTCTCATATTTTTAATTTTTCATTATTTTAATTCCATCTTTTTGCACATCAGTATCTATAGCTATAATATAAATACCTTGAGGTAATCCGCTTAAATCAATTGGAATCGTTCTACTACCATCAATTTTTTCAGACTTTATCATTCGTCCATTTAGGTCATAAAGTGTTGCAGTTCCATAACTATACTCATAATTAATTATTACATTGGTGTAGCTTTGAGCAGGGTTAGGGAAGGCCTCTATGTTAATTTTTTCTGTAGGCGGTTTATCTTTATCTTTTAATTTTATGACTAAAAAGTCAGAAGATCCTTTTTTCTTTCTAGTACCTGATAATAAGTAGCCACCATCTCTTGTTTCTATAACTTTTCTTAAGATATCGTTTGCTTGACTTTTTAGTTCATTATCCCACAGCTTCTCCCCTTTGTTATTTATTTTGAATAGCATGTAATTACAGTTTTTTTGTCCAGACTTTGATTTTTTTTCTATAAATCCTCCAATTACATAAGTATCATCGTTACTCTTGATTATGGTTGAAAGAACATCTCTATCTGAAAAATCGTAGTTTTCTTTCCAGATTATTTCTCCTTTTTCATCTAGTTGTAAAACCTGCATATCTCTATTCTTGCCTTCAGCTTTATCACTTGTAGATCCTGCTATAATGTAGTTGTGTTCTTTGTCTTGTATAACAGTACTTAATTGATCATCGTATCTGCTTCCTATAACTTTTTGCCATTCTTCATTTCCATCCTTATCAGTTTTTATAACCCAAAAATCATTGCCTCCTTTTGAATCCTCTAATTTTGTTCCTGAAAAAGGAGAATTGGAATACCCTCCAATTAGTAAGCCTCCATCGTGAGTTTCAATAATACTTTTAAACTCATCATTAAAAGCTCCTCCATAGCTTTTTTGCCATTCTACTTTACCTTTATTGTTTAGTTTAATTATCCAATAATCTAAAGCTCCATAACCAATAGTTTCTTTATTACCGTTATTGCCAGAAGAAGAGCTTCCAGCTAAAATAAATCCTCCATCTTTAGTTAATATTACTTCTACTAAATTGTCTTGAGCAAAACCCCCTAAAGTTTTTTGCCATTCTTCTCCACCATTAGCATTTAATTTTAAAACCCAAAAATCTTCATTTCCAAAGCACTTTTCTTTTTTAAGGTTTTCTTTGTCACCAATAATTTTTGAGTCACTATTGGAGGAGCCTCCAAGTATAAAACCACCATCTCTGGTTAGTTTTAAACTAATTAATTGGTCTGAACCATTTCCTCCATAACTTTTTTGCTAATCTAAACTTCCATCTTCTTTCATTTTCCAAATCCAATAATCCAAATCTCCATGATTTATAACCTCTTTATCTTTAGATTTATCAGACAAAGAACTTCCAGCAAGAATAAAACCATAATCTGCTGTTGGTTGAGTGTCATATAAGAATTCAGCGTGTTTTCCACCTAGTGATTTTTCCCATAAAACATCTTGGGAAAACATAGAAATTGAAGTGATTGTGAGAAAGAAAAGAAGTGTTTTATTACGAGTCATAACTGTTTAATTTTGAAGTGTCTAAAATTCAACATTCAAACTTAAGTAATTTATATCTTATAAATTTACGGTAAAACCGTAAATTTTATCTTACGAGTATTTTGTCTGCAAAAAATTACCATTCATCGAAAAAAATAAATTAAAAAGTGTTTTCTGGGGTTAATTTATAACGTTTCTAAATAATTTATTTAGTAGAATAAAAAAAACGTAGTTGTATTTTTAAAAAAAAAGTTAGTGCTTGATGTAGATTTAATAAAAATTAATTTATAGCAGACATTTTAATCCAATAATTTTTTAATGTTTCAGCATACTCTCTTTTAGTTATTTTTATATAAGATAAAAATTGACTTTCTGTTGTATGACCAGTAATTTTCATAATAGTTAAAGTGTCAATTTTGCCATATAAATTAGTAGCAAAAGAACGTCTACAAATATGAGAAGTAACCAACTCATATTTTTTGAATTTTCCATTTTTTTTTCTGAATATGATTTCTTCTTTGCCTTTTTTCGTGACTTTAATTTCTGTCATTTTTGCACCTTCAACAACTTCATTTATTTTAACTTCTTCGCAAACTTTTTTAATATATTCATTAAATTTTTGATCACTAATTTCACGAGGAAATTTGCCATTTCTTTTATCTAAAATAAATTGCACTTGTTTGTGTATAGGAATGATTACAGGGTAGTCAGTTTTTAAAGTATTCTTTTCAATAAAACCATCTACAATATTTTTTTTAGTAAGTTTCAAAAAATCTGAAATTCTCAATCCAGTTCGTAATCCGATAATGAACCAATCTCGGGCATTATCTAAATAGTCCAATTCAAACTTGTGATTATGGATAGAGTTGATTTCAGCTTCTTTTAAGTAAATATCATTTGTTTTATTGCTTGGAGTATAAAACTCATTTAATTTTATTTCTCTATTAATTTCTAAACCTTTTTTGTCTGCATTATTTATTATTAACTTAATGTCGTCAATATAACCGCCAATAGTATTTGGATTCAGCTTTTGTATTGACTCAAGAAATTCAATAAATTTTCCATGAAATTTTAAATCAACATCAATAATTTTAAGTTTTAAATTATAAAATTCCTCAAAGGATTTTATTTTATTTAGAGTTGTATTGTAATGTTGAATTGTTCTTGGTTTAATTAAAGTATTATTTCTTGTTTTTTTGTTTTTAGCTTCTTGAATAAATTTATCAATGTAATTTGTTAAGAAAATATTATCGTCAATTAGTTGGTTATTAGTTTCTCTATTTAAAAATATTTTTAATTTTTCTTTAAGCCATTTACTATTAAATATGACACCTTCCTTTAAGTCTTTGTTGTATTCACCAATTACAAATCTGTCTAAATCTTTTATTGTTGAATTTATACTATCACTATCAAAATCTTTTGATGATAAAACTTCACATTTGGCTTCGCTCCATCTTTTGTTAGGAGCTTTCAGTCCAGTTGATATTTCAATATCGAATTCCTTACTATGTTTAAACCTATAATAAATTGTATTCCATTCGTTATTAGTTTTAACTCGAAATTTCCCAGTAGCCATATAACAGTTTTTAAAGTTATATGCTAAAGTATTAAATAAATTATTTAATTCCCCTATTATTCCCCTAAATTATTGAATTGTTTGAAATTAATAGAAATTAATAAAATTCACAAACATTAATTAAATCACTATGCAACAAGGTTTTAAACGAATTTTTATTTGTTATTTATTTTTTTAAATATTTAAAACTGCTCCTTTTACCCGCACAAAAGCTCAGACGAAAGTTTGGGCTTTTTTTATTTAAAAATTTTTATAAAAAAACAAAACCCTCTAATTTCTTAGAAGGTTTTGCATTTTAAAATAAACTAACTCGACATTTATTTTATTGTTTTATGAATTTTTTAGTGGCTTGATTGTTATTGATGTCAATTACTTTAACTAAATAAATTCCTTTTTGTAAATCTGAAACAGATACTGATTCATCACTAAATTTATTAGTAAATGATTTTACTAGTTGTCCTGTTACGTTATAAATTTCTATTCTTTTTGTGTCTATAGACACGGCAAATGAGTCATTAACTGGATTTGGATAAAGAATAAAACTAGTGTCAAAATTAAATTTTTCATTTTTTAAGATTGCAGGTTGATTTCCGTAAATTCTAAAACCACCAGAAGGAATATTTATTTGAGATGAAGTACTTGTAACAGTTAAAGGAGAGTTGTCCATTAAATTGTACCAAGTTCCAGTGTAAGGAAAATTAGGAATTATATTTTGTGCGTCAACCGAAAAATTAGCTAAAATCACAACATTTTTTAATTCTGTTGATGCAATTGTATTGTCGAAAACATATATTCTTTGCTTAAAATTATTTCCGTCAGGGCTAATAGTGTAATCTCCATTAAAAACGGGTAAGTTTTTCTTGAAATCTATAAACTTAGACCAATTATTATATACAACACTTCGTGTAGCATCAGTTAGCCAATTATTAGTCCATTGAGGTTGAGGCTTAGTATCTAATTTACAGTTACCTGGTGTTGAATCCGTTTCAGTGTTTACACTTCCATTTGAACAAGTGTATATTGAATTATTCATGCCTAATTCTCCAAAATGCCAAATCATCTTTGGACCAGGTATTAATAAGCTTGTTGCTCCAATGGCAGACATTCTCATAATAGAATTTGTTAGATTTCCATTAATTGGGCTTGTTCCACTACTATTTCCATAAGTTATTGCTTCATATACTAATCTGTCTTTATCATGACTTTCTGGATATCCAATTAATCTTTTGCCAGTAAAGCCTCTACTAACATGTCCCATTCTTGTTATACTTGCATTTGTGGTATAACCCAATTCTAGTTGTTTGTAAGGTTCAAATAATTCACCCCACATTAAAATTCCTTTCCCTTCATTTAAACGATAATTTGCCCATTGTTGTTCTTCATTATCTTGCCCTAAATGTTCGAAAATTACAATGTGAGTTGGATCAAGTGACCAAGAATAATCAGCATAATCTTTTAAAACATCAACTCTGTCTTGTTGGTATGCATTTGTTTGAGAATCACTTCCTGTTGCGTTTTGAGTAAATCCTTTTGTTAAATCCCATCTAAATCCATCAATTTTATATTCTTGAATCCATTGTTTAACCACCCTTTTTACATAGTTTTTTGTTCTTGCTTGTTGGTGATTAAAATCATTTCCAACACTATAACTATGTGTTGCCACTTGGTTAAAATAAGGACTTTCTGAACTTGGGCTGCCCCAACCATCACCATCAGGATCATTCATCCACATTCTTACCATTGGATTTCTTCCAAAAGCGTGATTTAAGGCAACATCAAGAATTACAGCTATGTTATTTTGATGGCATAAGTCTACAAATTCTTTTAATTTATCACCATTTCCATAAAATTTATCCAATGCCATGTGAAAAGAAGTGTTATAGCCCCAACTTTCATTACCTTCAAATTCCATCACAGGTAATAATTCAATAGCATTAACTTTTAGGTTTTTGAAATAGTCAATTTTATTAATTAAATCTTGAAAATTCCTATTGGCATCAAAATCTCTAATCAACACTTCATATACTACTAAGTTGTCTTTATTTGGTTTAGTAAAATTAGTTACTTGCCAATTATATGGTGTTTGTCCTGTTTTTAATACTGTAACTTCTCTTTCTTGTCCAGCTGGGTAAGTTGGCATATTTGGATATGAAGCAGCTGATATATAAGGATCATCATAAGGAGACAAAACAAGAGTAGAGTATGGGTCAGCAGTTTTAACCAATAAAGGTGAATTTGCAATAGGAGTTTGATCAACTACCCAATATTGATAAGTTTCAGTTTGTCCCGAAGTTAATCCTGTTAATTCTAACCAAAATTTAGTAGAACTAGGATCTTTTTTCATGGCATAGGTTGCATTGGGTTGCCAATTGTTAAAACTTCCTGCAACATAAACAAAATCTTTATTTGGTGCATCTAAAACTAAAGTTGCTTTAGTTGCGTCTGATGAGTTATAGTTAATTCCATCTTCTAAACCTGAAGGTAATGCTTGTGTAGTTGTATTTGGATTTACAATTACATTGAAGTTCCTATTTATTACGGTTGAATTTTGTGTAACTACTAATTCATAGTTAGTGTTTTCAGTTATATTTGTATGATTGAAAGAGTAACTTGAAGTTGAAGAGTTTGAATTGATTGAAACTCCGTTAGCCATTAAATTATAGGAAGCATTTCCACTTGTATTGGTAGCTGTAACATTTAAATTCCCTCCAGAAGTAATTATGTTTGTACTATTATTAGTTGGAGAAGTTAAATTAACTTGAAAAGTTCCCACGTTAAAAATAAAATCAGAACAACTAGGTGTTTTTTTCATTTCTTGATTACCAGCAGCATTTCTTAAAACTAAACCAAGTTTAGTAGCATTAGTTTGTTGCGTTGTATTTATATTAAAATAAGTACTTGGTGTAATTGTTATACTCCAAATACCGCCTCCTTGGTTTGTCATTAACCCAATTCCATCATCTTGTCCCCAGTTTCCAACTACAGAAAACCCAAAGGCATTCGTATCATCTCCTATTCCTGCATGCATGTAAACTTTGGTCGAAGAAGTTGGTATTGAGTTACAACTGCTTTGAGCTAAGTTAACTGTAATAGTTATTGGATCAGTTACATTAAAACTTGAAGGTGTTATGGTTACTTGAGCATTTGAAAGTAAAGTAATCGTTAATGTGAGTAATATTAATATTTTTTTCATAAAGAATTTTATAAAATAAATGGGGCTGTTTTTACAGCCCCATTTATTATGTTTATTTTAAAGTCCTGTTACTGTTGCATTACCAAGAAAGTCAACAGAAAGACCTAAAGTAAATGACCCTGCAGTTATAGGGAAATTAGGAGCATTAATATCATATGCAACTTTTGGATCGCTATTTCCTACATTAAATTTCCAATCTTCAGTAAAAATGAATTGACTTGTATTAGAAGATCTAAATTTTAACTCTCCATTAGCTAAAGTAGTTGTTATTGAATATGAATTTGAGTTAAAATCATATGTCATAACAGTTTCTCCATTCCAACCGTTTGGTGTAGAATCACCTATAATTCCCCAATTCATCTTAACTGCTTTGTAAGTTAAATTATCTATGTTGACTCTTACATAGTATAACCCAGAACCATCAATTTCTGCAACTTTAATGTCTGAACTACCACCAGAATTTTCTAAAACACCATCTTGTGCACCACCTATAGTTCCAAAATTTCCATTATCCCAAGTACCTTGTTCACCAATGAATTTAAAACCTTCACCAGCTGCTACTTTAATATATGCTTCAAAAACTTTAGTTATACCGTCTCCAATATATCTCATTTCAACTGCAGTTGAATTATCCCAGCCGTTTAATCCATAATATGCTTGTGGAGCACCTACCATATAAAGAACTGGGTCAATAGAAGTATATGGAATAATAGTTATTGTAACTTTATTAGACGCCATCATATCAAAACCAGAAGCGCTTGAAACTACTCTTATGTCAAAATTAGAAGCATTAAAAGCTGTTGCCCCTAATGCTAAACTAGCATCGTTTAAAGTTTCAACTGTAACAGGTAGTTGAAGAGCCCCAATTGTTCCACCTAGAGTTTGAGGAGTTGAAAAGTCACCTCCTTCTATATCCATTTCCAAAGTGTAACTAACAACAACATCGCCATTATAATTAGCAGCTGACCAAACAAAACGTTCGGCTTGTTGTGTCATATTTTCAAGTAATAATGTATAAGTACTAGAATTATCTGGCGCTGTTAAAACAGGAGAATCAACACCTTGAATGATAGGTCTGTCTTGAACATCATCGGTTGTACAAGATGAGATAGCAAGTATCCCAAATAATGCGATTAAAGAATTTTTTATATTTTTCATTTTTTATAGAATTTAAATATTAATAACCAGGGTTTTGTTGTAAATTAGGGTTTGTTGATAATGCATATGAAGGAATTGGAAATAAATTTCTATATGAAGAAGTAGGAGCGCCACTTGCAACGCCACCTTTCCAAGGCCAGATATATGAACTTCCAGTAAATTTACCAAAACGAATTAAGTCAGTTCTTCTGTGA
>NZ_CAXBFR010000113.1:0-9360 GCF_963975005.1 uncultured Flavobacterium sp. | reverse complement strand
CAAAATGGCGGAAGCAAATAAAGCATTCTCACACTTTAGATTTTAAGAAATGGCAAGAGATTTAAAATATACAAGAAATATAGGAATTGCTGCTCATATTGATGCTGGTAAAACAACAACAACTGAGCGTATATTATTCTATACTGGAAAATCACACAAAATTGGTGAAGTACATGATGGTGCTGCAACAATGGACTGGATGGCACAAGAGCAAGAAAGAGGTATTACAATTACTTCTGCTGCTACAACCTGTGAATGGAATTTTCCAACAAAACAAGGTGCAATTTTACCGGAATCAATACCTTATCACTTTAATATTATCGATACTCCAGGTCACGTTGATTTTACAGTAGAGGTAAACCGTTCGTTACGTGTATTAGATGGTTTAGTTTTCTTGTTTAGTGCTGTTGATGGTGTTGAGCCTCAATCAGAAACTAACTGGAGATTAGCAGATCAATACAGAGTTCCAAGAATGGGATTTGTTAACAAGATGGACCGTCAAGGGTCTAACTTTTTAATGGTATGTCAACAAGTTAGAGATATGCTAAAATCAAACGCAGTTGCAATAACATTGCCAATTGGAGAAGAAAACGATTTTAGAGGTGTAGTTGACTTAGTGAAAAATCAAGCTATTGTATGGCATGATGAAACATTAGGAGCTACTTTTGATATCATTGACATTCCGGCTGATATGGTTGATGAAGTTAAAGAATACAGATCTATCCTTATAGAGGCAGTTGCTGATTATGATGAGAATTTGTTAGAAAAATTCATGGAAGATGAAAACTCTATTACAGAGGAAGAAATCAATAACGCTTTAAGAGCGGCTACTATGGATATGGCTATCATTCCAATGATCGCAGGTTCTTCTTTTAAAAATAAAGGAGTTCAATTTATGTTGGATGCAGTTTGTAAATATTTACCATCTCCAATGGATAAAGAAGGTATCGAAGGGATTCATCCTGATGATGTTGATTTATTAGAAGAAGATCAAAAGAAAATATTACGTCGTCCTGATACAAAAGAGCCATTTGCTGCTCTTGCATTTAAAATTGCTACTGACCCTTATGTTGGTCGTTTAGCTTTCTTCCGTGCATATTCAGGTCGTTTAGATGCTGGTTCGTATATTTTAAATACACGTTCTGGAAATAAAGAAAGAATTTCTCGTATCTACCAAATGCATGCTAACAAGCAAAACCCAATCGATTATATCGAAGCAGGTGATATTGGTGCAGCAGTTGGGTTTAAAGATATTAAGACAGGAGATACAATGTGTGATGAAAAACACCCAATTATTCTTGAGTCAATGAAATTTCCTGATCCAGTAATTGGTATCGCTATTGAGCCAAAAACTAAAGCAGATGTTGATAAAATGGGTATGGCTTTAGCTAAATTAGCTGAAGAGGATCCAACTTTTACAGTCAGAACTGATGAAGCTTCAGGTCAAACTATTATTTCAGGAATGGGTGAGTTACACTTAGATATTCTTGTAGATAGAATGAAACGTGAATTCAAAGTTGAAGTTAACCAAGGTGAGCCTCAAGTTGAATATAAAGAAGCATTCACGAAATCAGCTACACATAGAGAGACATATAAAAAACAATCTGGAGGTCGTGGTAAATTCGGTGATATCGTTTTTACATTAGAACCAGCAGAAGATGTTGATGGTAAACCAGCTGTTGGATTACAGTTTGTTAATGCAGTAAAAGGTGGTAATGTTCCTAAAGAATATATTCCATCTGTTGAAAAAGGTTTCCGTGAAGCTATGAAGGCTGGTCCATTGGCAGGTTATGCTGTGGATAGTTTAAAAGTGACTTTATCGGATGGATCTTTTCACCCTGTGGATTCTGATGCTCTTTCTTTTGAATTAGCAGCAAAATTAGGATACAAAGAAGTAGCTAAGGCTGCAGGAGCTGTTATTCTTGAACCAATTATGAAAATCGAAGTAATCACACCTGAAGAAAATATGGGTGATATTGTAGGTGATTTAAATAGAAGAAGAGGTCAAGTTAACAACATGGGTGATAGAAGTGGTGCAAAAACTATTAAAGCAGATGTGCCTTTGTCTGAAATGTTTGGATATGTAACAACATTAAGAACATTATCATCAGGTAGAGCAACTTCTACAATGGAGTTTTCACACTACGCAGAAACACCTTCGAATATTTCAGAAGAGGTAATCAAAAAAGCAAAAGGTAACGCTTAATTCTAAAGAAAATGAGTCAAAAAATCAGAATAAAATTAAAATCTTACGATCACATGTTGGTAGATAAATCTGCTGAAAAGATTGTAAAAACTGTAAAAAGTACAGGTGCTGTTGTAACTGGACCAATTCCATTACCGACACACAAAAAGATTTTTACTGTGTTGCGTTCACCGCACGTAAACAAAAAATCACGTGAGCAATTTGAACTTAGTTCATACAAAAGATTGTTAGACATTTATAGTTCTTCTTCTAAGACTATTGATGCTTTAATGAAATTGGAATTGCCAAGTGGTGTTGAAGTAGAAATTAAAGTATAGTTTCATACACTGTTAAGTCAGTTTAAAATAAAAGCCGCTAGTATTTGTTTACTGCGGTTTTTTTAATCTTTAATGCTTTGTTTATTGCTTAATTTTTCATTTAAAAATAGTTAAGTAATTAATTTTGTATTAATTAAATAAAATTTATATATTTGCACCCTTGTAAAAAAGAGTGTATGTCTATAATATGCACAAAAAAATTAAGTAGTAATTAATAATTAGTTTAATATGTCTGGGTTAATCGGAAGAAAAATTGGCATGACTAGCATCTTTGATGAGAACGGGAAAAATATTCCTTGTACTGTAATTCAAGCTGGTCCATGCGTAGTTACCCAAGTCAGAACCATAGCGGTTGACGGGTACGAAGCTCTTCAACTTGGTTTCGATGACAAAACTGACAAACACTCTATTAAAGCTGAAGAAGGTCACTTCAAGAAAGCTGGAACAGATGTTAAGAAGAAAGTCGTTGAATTCAAGTATTTTGAAGAAAAACACAACTTAGGTGATGTGTTGAATGTGGATTTATTCACGGAAGGAGAATTTGTAGATGTACAAGGTGTATCTAAAGGTAAAGGTTTTCAAGGGGTTGTTAAACGTCACGGATTTGGTGGTGTTGGACAAGCAACTCATGGTCAGCATAACCGTTTAAGAGCGCCAGGTTCAGTTGGAGCTTCTTCTTATCCATCTAGAGTATTCAAAGGAATGCGTATGGCTGGAAGAATGGGTACAGATAACGTAACAATTCAGAATCTTAGAGTTTTAAAAGTCGTTGCAGACAAAAACCTTTTAGTAGTAAAAGGATGTGTGCCAGGACATAAAAACTCTTACGTAATCATTCAGAAGTAATGGAAGTAAAAGTATTAGATGTAAACGGAAAAGAAACTGGGAGAAAAGTACAACTTTCTGATTCAGTATTCGCAATTGAACCAAATAATCACGCTGTATACCTTGATGTTAAGCAATATTTAGCTAATCAAAGACAAGGAACGCACAAAGCTAAAGAAAGAGCTGAAGTTGCGGGAAGTACACGTAAGATTAAAAAACAAAAAGGAACAGGAACTGCCAGAGCTGGTAGTGCTAAAAACCCTTTGTTTAAAGGTGGAGGAACAGTATTTGGACCTAGACCAAGAAGTTATTCATTTAAATTGAATAAATCTTTAAAGCGTTTAGCAAGAAAATCTGCCTTCTCAATCAAAGCAAAAGAAGAAAATTTATTAGTAGTTGAAGATTTCAATTTTGAAACTCCAAACACTAAAAATTTCATTAACGTTTTGAAAGCTTTAGGGTTAGATAATAAAAAATCTCTATTTGTGTTGGGTGATTCAAATAAAAATGTATATTTGTCGTCACGCAATTTAAAAGGGTCTAGCGTTATAACTACTTCTGAATTAAGCACTTATGGTATTTTGAATACTAATAAATTGGTCTTATTAGAGAGTTCGTTAGAAGGAATTGAAACTAATTTAAGTAAATAAGAAGGTATGAATGTTATAATTAAACCTATCATTACTGAAAAGATGACAAAAGACGGTGAAATTTTTAACCGTTTTGGTTTTGTAGTTGACAAAAAAGCAAACAAAATACAAATTAAGAAAGCTATTGAAGCTTCTTATGGAGTTACTGTTGAAAACGTCAATACAATGAATTACAGATCTGATAGATCGGTTAAATACACTAAGAGTGGTTTAATCGTTGGTAAAACAAATGCTTATAAAAAAGCAGTTGTACAACTGAAAGAAGGAGAAGCAATAGACTTTTATAATAATATCTAATAAAACAAGATGTCAGTTAGAAAATTAAAACCTATTACCCCAGGACAGCGATTTAGAGTTGTAAATAGCTTTGACACTATTACAACTGATAAGCCGGAGCGAGCATTGCTAGCACCGAAAAAACGTTCAGGAGGTAGAAATAGTCAAGGAAAGATGACCATGCGTTACACAGGTGGTGGTCACAAACAAAAGTATCGTATTATCGATTTTAAAAGAACTAAGCACGGAATTCCTGCTACAGTTAAAACAATCGAATACGATCCAAATCGTTCAGCATTCATTTCATTGCTTGCATATGTAGATGGAGAAAAAACTTATGTAATTGCACCAAATGGTTTACAAGTTGGTCAAACAGTAGTTTCAGGTCCAGATGCAATTCCAGAAATTGGAAATACTTTACTTTTAAGTAAAATTCCTCTAGGTACAGTTATATCATGTATTGAATTAAGACCAGGTCAAGGAGCTGTTATCGCTCGTTCGGCAGGTACTTTCGCTCAATTGATGGCAAGAGATGGAAAATATGCTACAATTAAAATGCCTTCAGGTGAAACAAGATTAATCTTGTTAACTTGTTCAGCAACAATTGGAGCGGTTTCAAACTCTGATCACCAATTAATCGTATCTGGTAAGGCAGGTAGATCAAGATGGTTAGGTAGAAGACCAAGAACTAGACCAGTAGCTATGAACCCAGTTGATCACCCTATGGGAGGTGGAGAAGGACGCTCTTCAGGAGGTCATCCACGTTCAAGAAAAGGAATACCAGCTAAAGGTTATAGAACTCGTTCTAAGGTTAACCCGAGTAGTAAGTATATTGTTGAACGCAGAAAGAAATAATTAGATAGACATGGCACGTTCATTAAAAAAAGGACCATTTGTACATTATAAGTTAGAGAAAAAAGTTCAAGCTAATATTGAAGGAGGTAATAAAGGTGTTGTTAAGACTTGGTCTAGAGCATCAATGATTACTCCTGATTTTGTTGGACAAACTATAGCTGTTCATAATGGTCGTCAATTTGTTCCAGTATATGTTACTGAGAACATGGTAGGACATAAATTAGGAGAATTTTCACCAACAAGATCTTTTAGAGGTCACGCAGGTGCAAAAAATAAAGGTAAAAAATAAGAAGCAATGGGAGTTCGTAAAAGAGAAACAGCAGATGCAAGAAAAGAGGCTAATAAGTCTATAGCTTTTGCAAAATTGAATAACTGCCCTACTTCACCTAGAAAAATGCGCTTAGTTGCGGATATGGTAAGAGGTCAAAAAGTAGAACTAGCTCTTAATGTTTTAAGATTTAGTACTAAAGAAGCTTCAAGAAAACTAGAAAAACTATTATTATCTGCTATCAATAACTGGGAGCAAAAAAATAGTGAAGCTAGTATTGAAGATGCAGGTTTATTTATAAAAGAGATCAGAGTAGATGGTGGAGCTATGTTAAAAAGACTTCGTCCAGCCCCTCAAGGTCGTGCACACAGAATAAGAAAACGTTCTAATCACGTTACAATCGTATTAGGGCAATTAGATAACACACAAAGCAATTAATAAACAGTATGGGACAAAAGACAAATCCAATAGGGAATAGACTTGGTATCATCAGAGGGTGGGACTCAAACTGGTACGGTGGAAATGATTACGGTGATAAAATCGCTGAAGATTATAAAATCAGAAAGTATATCCACGCTCGTTTATCAAAAGCTAGTGTATCAAAAATAATTATCGAGAGAACTTTAAAACTTGTAACCGTTACTATCACTACTGCTAGACCTGGTATTATTATCGGAAAAGGTGGTCAAGAGGTAGACAAGTTAAAAGAAGAACTTAAGAAAATTACTGACAAAGAAGTTCAAATCAACATTTTCGAAATCAAAAGACCTGAACTTGATGCCCTATTAGTAGGAGCAAGTATTGCACGTCAAATTGAGAATAGAATTTCTTACAGAAGAGCAATCAAAATGGCTATCGCAGCAGCTATGAGAATGAACGCAGAAGGTATTAAAGTACTTATCTCTGGTCGTTTAAATGGAGCTGAAATGGCACGTTCTGAGCAATTCAAAGAAGGTAGAATTCCTTTGTCAACTTTCAGAGCTGATATTGATTATTCATTATCTGAAGCACATACTACTTATGGTAGAATGGGTATCAAAGTATGGATAATGAAAGGTGAGGTTTACGGTAAAAGAGATCTTTCCCCGTTAGTTGGTATGGACAAAAAACAGTCTAAATCTTCAGGATCTTCATCTTCTAAAAGAGATGGTGGTAGACCAAACAATCGCAAAAGAAAGTAATTATTTAAACTAAAGAAAAAATGTTACAGCCTAAAAGAACAAAATACCGTAAGGTACAAAAGGGTAGAATGAAAGGAAATTCTCAAAGAGGACATGTACTTTCTAGTGGAATGTTTGGAATTAAATCGGTTCATGAAAAAGGAGTATTCTTAACTTCACGTCAAATCGAAGCTGCGCGTATCGCTGCAACTCGTTTTATGAAGAGAGAAGGTCAATTATGGATCAATGTATTCCCAGACAAGCCTATTACTAAGAAGCCTCTTGAGGTACGTATGGGTAAGGGTAAAGGTGCAGTCGAATATTGGGCTGCAGTTTGTAAACCTGGAAAAATAATGTTTGAAGTTGGTGGTGTTCCACTATCAGTTGCAAAAGAAGCTTTACGTTTAGCAGCACAAAAACTTCCAGTGAAAACTAAGTTTGTTGTTGCAAGAGACTTTGAAGCATAATCAAAATTTATTATGAAACAATCAGAAATTATAAGTCTATCAGCAACTGAGTTACAAGAAAAACTTAGCCAGTTAAAGAAAACATACGCTGATCTAAAGAATGCTCATGCGATTTCTCCAATTGAGAATCCATTACAACTAAGAGCTCTAAGAAGGTCTGTTGCAAGAGTTACTACTGAATTGACTAAAAAGTTACAATAATTGTACACTGCTGAAAGATGGAAAAAAGAAATTTAAGAAAAGAGAGAATTGGGGTTGTTACTAGCAACAAAATGACAAAGTCTATTGTTGTTTCTGAAACAAGAAGAGTAAAACACCCATTATACGGTAAGTTCGTGTTAAAAACAAAGAAATACGTTGCACACGACGAAATAAACGACTGTAACATTGGAGATACTGTAAAGATCATGGAAACAAGACCTATGAGTAAATCAAAATGTTGGAGATTAGTTGAAATCATTGAAAGAGCTAAATAATTATGGTACAGCAAGAATCAAGATTAAAAGTAGCAGACAATACAGGAGCAAAAGAAGTTTTGACTATCCGTGTATTAGGAGGAACGAAACGTCGTTATGCCTCTGTAGGTGATAAAATTGTAGTTTCTATAAAAGACACTGCTCCTAACGGAAGTGTAAAAAAAGGAGCTGTATCAACTGCAGTTGTTGTACGTACCAAAAAAGAAGTGAGAAGAGCTGATGGATCTTATATCCGTTTTGACGATAACGCATGTGTATTGTTAAACGCTGCAGGTGAAATGAGAGGGACTCGTGTTTTTGGACCAGTTGCCAGAGAACTTCGTGAAAAACAATTCATGAAAATTGTATCATTAGCACCAGAGGTGCTTTAATTCTAAAAAATGATGACAAAGTTAAAAGTAAAATCAGGAGATTTAGTTAGAGTAATTGCTGGAGACCATAAAGGTGAAGAAGGTAAAATCGTAACTATTCTACGTGAAAAAAATAAAGCGATTGTTGAAGGTGTTAATATGGTTTCAAAACATACTAAACCTAGCGCAACTAATCCACAAGGTGGAATCGTAAAGAAAGAAGCTGCTGTTCATATTTCAAACTTGTCTTTAATCGACCCTAAGTCAAAAGAAACGACTAAAGTAGGTTATAAACAAGAAGGAGATAAGAAAGTGAGATTCTCAAAAAAATCTAATCAAGTATTATAGTGATGGCTTACATACCTAGACTAAAAGAAGAATATAAGAGCAGAGTAATTTCTGCACTTACGGAAGAATTCGGTTACAAAAACGTAATGCAAGTTCCAAAACTTGAAAAAATCGTTGTAAGCCGTGGAGTTGGAGCAGCTGTTTCTGATAAGAAATTAGTAGATTATGCTGTAGAAGAAATGACAAAAATTACCGGACAACAAGCGGTAGCTACTATTTCTAAGAAAGACGTTGCGTCTTTCAAATTAAGAAAAGGTATGCCAATTGGAGCTAAAGTAACTTTACGTGGAGAAAGAATGTATGAGTTTTTAGATAGACTTGTAACTTCTGCTTTACCTCGTGTAAGAGATTTTGGTGGAATTAAATCTGATGGATTTGATGGAAGAGGTAATTATAATTTAGGAGTTTTAGAACAAATCATTTTCCCAGAAATTGATATTGATAAAGTTAATAAAATCTCAGGTTTTGATATTACATTCGTAACTTCAGCACCAACAGATAAAGAAGCAAAATCATTATTAGCAGAACTAGGATTACCTTTTAAAAAGAACTAAGATATGGCTAAAGAATCAATGAAAGCCCGCGAGGTAAAAAGAGAAGCAACAGTTGAAAAGTATGCTGAAAAAAGGAAAGCTTTGAAAAAAGCTGGAGATTATGAAGGTTTACAAAAATTACCTAAAAACGCATCTCCTGTACGTTTACACAATCGTTGTAAATTAACAGGAAGACCAAGAGGGTATATGCGTCAATTCGGACTTTCTCGTGTAACCTTCCGTGAAATGGCTAATCAAGGATTAATTCCAGGTGTTAAAAAAGCATCTTGGTAATCTCGCAATAAGTTTGTACTTTTGCAATCCAAAAAATAATTTTAACTGGTTATAGGTTCAATTGGTGAGTACCATTTGAAAACCATAATCGTAATTCATACATGTTATGTATACAGATCCTATAGCGGATTATCTAACGAGAGTTAGAAATGCTGTGAGAGCTAATCACAAAGTGGTTGAGATTCCAGCATCAAACCTTAAAAAAGAAATCACAAAGATTTTATTTGATCAAGGTTATATTTTAAGTTACAAATTCGAAGATGCTACCGTTCAAGGTACTATCAAAATCGCACTTAAGTACGATAAAGAAACAAAAGAATCTGTAATAAAAGATA
>NZ_CAXBFR010000112.1:0-9563 GCF_963975005.1 uncultured Flavobacterium sp. | reverse complement strand
CAAACCTTTTCGAGTAATGGTTATTTCCATTTTTCTTCTATTATTTGGACAAATTTCACGCGTTACAAAATCTTTCAATAATAATTTGTCGACTAATCGAGTGGTGTTACTGGTTTTAGCAATCATACGCTCTTGAATATCACACATGTTTGCAGATTTTCCATTCTTACCTCTTAAGATTCGCAATACGTTAAATTGTTCTACTGATAAATCAAAAGGTTTTAATACTTCATTAAATTTTTCGCCAATAACATTCTGAGAATACATTATATTTAGTAATGTTTTCTTTTCTATAGCTATTGGTGAATTACTTTTTATTATATCTTCGATTTTCATAATTGTATATACAAATATTAACGGTACAAATGTAACATATTTTTTAATTGTATATACAAATGTTGATTAATTTTTTGTTAAAATTTTGAAATTATATTTATGAGTGTAACTTTGCTAAAAATTTACAACATGAATTTAGAACAAAAAGAGTGGTGGAATAACTTTTTAGCAGATGAAAATGCTGTTATTCTTGATGTTAGAACCGATGATGAATTTAACAGTGGAAAAATACCAGGAGCATTAAATATTGATATATATAAAGGACAAGGTTTTATCTATATGCTAGATGAGTTAGATAAAAATAAAAATTACTATGTTTATTGTGCAGCTGGCGGAAGAAGTGCCCAAGCTTTTGCTGTAATGAATCAATTGGGTTTTGAAAAAGCTTATAATTTATTAGGTGGAATGTCCGAATGGAGTGGACCTGTAGAATAAAAAAAAGAGCCAATAGGCTCTTTTTTTATGCTATTTTTTTTAAAGCTATCTTATCTATTAAAGTGATTTTTTTTCCTGTAAGTTCTATTAGTTTTAGTTTTTTAAATTCAGATAACAATCGAATACAACTTTCTGTGGCTGTTCCAATAATTCCTGCTAATTCTTCTCTAGACAATTGAAGTCTCAAAGTATTGTCTTCATTTATGCCAAAATTTTCTTCTAAGTATAATAAGGTTTCAGCCAAACGTTGTTTTACATTTTTTTGTGCCATATTAACCATATGATCATCAGCATCCTTTAAATCTTCACAAATAGTCTTCATAACATTCATTGAAAATTGATTGTTTTCATTGAAAAAACCCATGATTTCTGATTTAGGGATAAAACAAACTTCCATGTCCTCTAAAGCAATTGCGCTTAAGTTTACAGCTTCTTCACTAATTAAAGAGCGTTGACCAAGAAGTTCACCTGGTTTCGCTAATTTTACTATTTGATCTTTTCCATTATCAGATAGTTTTGTCATTTTACAAACACCTTCTTTTACACAATAAACTCCATTAACTGTATCTCCTTCTTCAAAAATAGGTTCCCCTTTTTTAATGGTGTAAGAAGTTTTGCAATTAGCCATCTTAATTAATTCCTCTTTTTTAAGAGCTTTTAAAGAGCTAAACTGTCTAACGATGCATTGGTCGCAATTACTCATTGTTTGTTTTTTTTAACCTTTATTACAAATATACTTAAAGTATGACAAATATCATATTTTATTTTTTGAACAATTGCAATCTTTGTTACAGGTAAAAAGAGCAAATTTATGGATACAAATAACTGTTTCCATTGTGGTAATGAAATTATAAAAAAGGACGAAGTTATTTATGACCAAAAAAGTTTTTGTTGTAATGGTTGCAAGACTGTTTACGAAATTTTTAGTCAGAACGACTTATCTTGTTATTATGATTTTGAAAACGCACCTGGTGCAACGCCACAAGAGATTAAAGGGAAATATGATTTTTTAGACGATGAAAAAATTATTACAAAATTATTGGAGTTTCAAGAAGATTCAACATCTATTGTTTCACTTTATATTCCTCACATACACTGTAGCTCGTGTATTTGGATTTTGGAAAATTTACAAAAATTGCAGAGTGGAATAAGTTCTTCTCAAGTTAATTTTCCTGAAAAGAAAGTCCGAATTACATTTAATTCAACAGACACTTCACTTAAAGATATTGTTTATTTATTGAGTTCAATCGGTTATGAACCTTATATAAGTTTAGATAATTATGAAACGGGTAAAAAAGAAGTTGACCGAAGTTTAATCTATAAGGCTGGAGTTGCTTTTTTCTGTTTTGGAAATATTATGTTATTATCTTTTCCAGAATATTTTGAAGTTGATGAATTTTGGATCAATCAATACAGAGGGTTTTTTAGATGGCTAATTTTTGCATTGGCTTTGCCATCATTTTTATATTCAGCTTCAGATTATTATGTTTCAGCTTATAAAAGTATCAAATCTAAAATGTTGAATATTGATATTCCTATTGCTTTAGGAATTCTAGTTATGTTTGTTAGAAGTACAGTTGATATTATTTTCGATTACGGACAAGGATTTTTCGATAGTCTTACTGGGTTGATTTTCTTTATGCTGTTAGGGAAATTGTTTCAGCAAAAAACATACAGTTTTCTTTCGTTTGAACGTGATTATAAATCTTATTTTCCAATCGCCATAACAAAATTGAATGCAGATGAGACTGAAATTCCGGTTCAAGTGTATGATATTGAAAAAGGAGATAGATTGTTAATTAGGAATCAAGAATTAATTCCAGTTGACGGGATTTTGATTGCTGAAAAAGCTTCAATTGATTATAGTTTTGTTACTGGTGAAGCTATTCCAATAGAAAAAAAATCAGGAGATAAATTATATGCTGGTGGAAGAATGATAGGAAGTGTAATTGAAATGGAAGTTTTATTTTCCGTTTCACAAAGTTACTTAACCCAATTATGGAGTAATGATATTTTTCAAAAGAAAATAGATCAAAAACATAAAACGATAACGGATAAAGTAAGTCAATATTTCACACCTATTTTATTATTATTAGCTTTAGTTGTTTTTATTTTTTGGTTGTTTATTGATGTTTCAACAGCTTTTAATGTGCTGACAGCAGTTTTAATTGTGGCTTGTCCTTGTGCTTTAGCATTAACAGCTCCTTTTACATTAGGAAACGTGTTGCGAATTATGGGAAAACAAAAATTATATCTCAAAAATGCAACAGTAATTGAACAATTGGCCAAAGTAGATACTATAGTTTTTGATAAAACTGGAACCATAACTTCCAATAAAAAATCAAATATTGAATTTGAAGGAAATGATTTAACAAGTGAAGAATTATCCCTATTAAAAAGTGTTATTCGAGGTTCAAATCACCCGTTAAGTAGAAAGATTTATGAGTTTTTGCCGAATTCACCTAAACTGGAAATAAAAGAATTTGAAGAAATAACCGGAAAAGGAATTGTTGCTAAAGCCAATAATTTAAATGTATTAATTGGTTCTGCTTCATTAATTGGAATTACGGATGAAAACGATACCAAACAAACAAAAGTTCACATAAAAATAAATAATGATTACAAAGGACATTTTGTATTCGATAATCAATACAGAAAAGGAGTAGAGGAATTGTTTAAGCGATTAAGTAATAAATACGATTTAAAAATCCTTTCAGGTGATAATGAAGGAGAAATGGAAAACCTTCAATCTTTATTGCCAAAAGACACTGAATTAATCTTCAATCAAAAGCCTGAACAAAAACTAGAATACATTGAAAGTCTTCAAAAACATGGCAAAAATGTAATGATGATTGGTGATGGTTTAAATGACGCTGGTGCTTTAGCACAAAGTAATGTCGGAATTTCTATCTCAGAAAATGTAAATGTATTTTCACCTGCTTGTGATGGAATTATTGATGCAACTCAATTTTCGAAAATTGGTTATTTCTTGAAGTATTCTAAAAATGCTATGCGAACAATATACATGAGTTTTGGCTTGTCATTATTGTACAATATTGTTGGTTTATCATTTGCTATTACGGGTAATTTATCACCATTAGTTGCTGCTATTATAATGCCATTAAGTTCAATTACAGTGGTTAGTTTTGTGACTATTATGAGTAATTTTTATGCTAAGAAAATGTAGTAAAAAAATAATTTTAACAAAATTTTAAAGTATGACATTTGTCATATTTTATGATTCTAATCGGTAGTACATTTGCTACATAAACTTAAAGGTATGAGTGTTATTTATATTTTAATCACAGTAAGTATATTCGTTGCGGTTGTCTTCTTGTTTGCTTTTATAAAAGCAGTTAAGAGTGGACAATATGATGATGATTATACGCCATCAGTCAGAATGCTATTTGATGATGAATTAGTAAAGAGTACAAACAAATTGACAAAAACAGATAAACAAAAAATGAATTAATTATGGAGAAAGAACAATTTTATTACGACAACAAAATTGTGAGAAACTTCCTTTATGCTTCAATTGCTTTTGGAGTTATAGGAATGTTGGTAGGTCTTTTAGTAGCCTTCATGTATTTATTTCCAAATATGACCGATGGAATTCCATGGTTAAGTTACGGAAGATTAAGACCATTACATACTAATGCAGTTATTTTTGCCTTTGTAGGTAATTCTGTTTTTGGAGGAGTTTATTATTCTTTACAAAGACTTTTAAAAACTAGAATGTATAGCAATTTCTTAAGTCAATTAAACTTTTGGGGTTGGCAACTAATAATTCTTGGAGCAGCAATTACTTTGCCATTAGGATATACATCTTCTAAAGAATATGCCGAATTAGAATGGCCATTTGATATTGCAATTGCACTTATTTGGGTTGCTTTTGGGGTAAATATGATAGGTACAATCATAAAAAGAAGAGAAAGACATATATATGTGGCTATTTGGTTCTATTTAGCTACGTTTATTGCAGTTGCTTTGCTTCACATATTCAACAGTATCGAAATTCCAGTTTCTGCATTTAAATCTTATTCAGCTTATGCTGGAGTTCAAGATGCTTTAGTGCAATGGTGGTACGGACATAATGCAGTAGCGTTTTTCCTTACAACGCCGATTCTTGGATTGATGTATTATTATGTGCCAAAAGCCGCAAATCGTCCTGTTTATTCTTATAGATTATCAATCATTCACTTTTGGTCTTTAATCTTCATTTATATTTGGGCTGGACCTCACCATTTATTATATTCTGCACTACCAGATTGGGCTCAAAATTTAGGAGTTGTATTTTCAATTATGTTGATTGCTCCATCTTGGGGTGGTATGATTAATGGATTATTAACTTTAAGAGGGGCTTGGGATAAAGTTAGAACAGATCCTGTTTTAAAATTCTATGTAGTTGCAATTACAGGTTATGGTATGGCAACTTTTGAAGGACCAATGCTATCTCTTAAAAACGTAAATGCTATTGCTCACTATACGGATTGGATTGTAGCTCACGTTCATGTTGGTACATTAGCATGGAATGGATTTATGGCTTTTGGTATGATTTATTGGTTAATACCAAGAATGACAAAAACAAAATTATTCTCTACAGGATTAGCAAATTTCCACTTCTGGATTGGGACTTTAGGTATTATTTTATACACTTTACCAATGTACGTGGCTGGATTTACACAAGCTTCAATGTGGAAACAATTTAATCCTGACGGTTCATTAGTTTATGGAAATTTCCTTGAAACAGTAACTGAAATTATGCCAATGTATGCTATGAGAGCAGTTGGTGGAACATTATATTTTATTGGTATTCTTGTATTAGTTTACAATATAGTTAGAACGGTTATGGCAGGTTCACCTGTTGAAGATGAATTAGCAGAAGCACCAGCTTTAGTAAAAATTTCTAACAAACAATTAAAAGGAGAAGCTTGGCACTCTTGGTTGGAAAGAAGACCTATTCAGTTTACAATATTAACTACAGTTGCAGTTGCAATTGGTGGAATTGTTCAAATAGTTCCAATGTTGGTTGTAAAATCTAATATTCCAACTATTTCAAGTGTTAAACCTTACACACCTCTAGAATTAGAAGGTAGAGATTTATATATCCGTGAAGGTTGTAACAACTGTCACTCGCAAATGATTCGTCCGTTCCGTTCTGAAGTAAAACGTTATGGTGAATATTCTAAATCAGGAGAATATGTATATGATCACCCATTCTTGTGGGGTTCTAAAAGAACTGGTCCAGATTTGCATAGAGTTGGACAAAAATACAATGATAATTGGCACTTTAATCACATGTGGGACCCACAAAGTACATCTTCTGGTTCTATAATGCCAGGTTACAAATGGATGTATGCTAACGAACCAATGGATCATGAGTATATTGAGAAAAAAATGGAAGTAATGGTAACTTTAGGAGTTCCATATACTAAAGAAGATATTGCAAATGCTAGAAAAAATATGGATATACAATCGGCTCAAATTGAGAAAAACTTGAGTAATGATCCAGATTTTGTTAAATCTTACGAAGCAAGTAAGAAAGCTGCTGCTGCTAGAGGAGAAGAATTTGTTCCAATGAAGGATAGAGAAATTGTTGCACTTATTTCATATTTGCAAAGATTAGGAACAGATATTAAAGTAAAAAAACAGAATAATTAAAAATCCAGAGTTATGTTAAAATTTATAAAACACAATCTTGAAACTATCAATGGAGTAGATATTTATCCTATAATATCGTTGGTTATTTTCTTTATCGTTTTTGTGTCTTTCTTTGTTTGGGCAATGACTTATAGCAAAGACAAGATCAAAGAATTAAGTGAATTACCATTTAAAGACGAACAATAATTAAATTTTCTTCTTTCTTTTGAATGAGAAGGAAGAATTTTTTTTCTAACTAAAAGCAAAGCTAAAATTAAAACAAGTTAAAAATGAAAAAATTAATTCCAGCATATGTAAGAGTTCCATTACTGTTTGCAATTGTTTTTGCAGCAATGGAATACTTTATCGATTCAGGAGAAAAACCAGCCTTTATAGAATACCCAATGGTATCGTTATTTTTAGGAGTATTTCTGTTTTTATTAATTGCAATAGAAATAGTTGTTAGTGCTGTTGATAATGTAACTTATCACCTATTAACTGAAGAACAAAAACAACAATTAAAAGAAGCACAATCTTTACCTTTTACGGAAAGTAAATTCTATCAAGGAATTGTTGCTAAAATGACTCGTTCTAAATCAATTGATCAAGAAGAAGATGTGATGTTAGAGCACGATTATGATGGTATCAAAGAATTAGATAATGTATTACCACCTTGGTGGGTGTATTTGTTTTATTCTTGTATTGTTTTTGCGGTTGTTTACTTTATTCGTTTTCAAATTTATGGAGATTACACACAAGCCGAAGAATTTGAAGCAGAAATGGCTCAAGCGGATATAGACATTAAAGAGTATTTAAAAACAGCTCCAGATATGATGGATAAAGAAAGTGTTACCTTACTATCAGATGCTGGTGCATTAAGTGAAGGTAAAGCAATTTTTACAACAAATTGTGTAGCTTGTCACAGAGCCGATGCAGGAGGAGCAATTGGTCCTAATTTAACAGATGAATATTGGATTTTAGGTGGTGGAATTAAAAATGTATTTAATACACTTGTAGAAGGAGGTAGATCTGGAAAAGGAATGATTTCTTGGAAAGATCAATTAAAACCAACGGAAATGCAAAAAGTAGCAAGTTATGTTCTTTCATTACAAGGATCTAATCCAAAAGAACCAAAACCAACAGAACCAGAAGCTGTTCTTTACAAAGCAGAAGGTGCAACAGCTACAGATATTGCAAAAGTTGAAACTGTTGTAGATTCTACAGCAACAAAATAAAAAAATAAAGGTTTTAAGTTGTTGCTTAAAACCTTTATTAATTTGTTTTAGAACAAAGTATTTAAAACACAATTGTTATGTCAAAGTTACCAGACGAAAGTTTTAGAGATTCCATAGGAACAATAACTACAGAAGGGAAAAGAAATTTTATTTTTCCAAAAAAACCTTCTGGAAAATTTTATGATAAAAGAAAAGTACTAAGTTACATCTTATTAACTTTTTTATTATCGGCACCATTTATTAAAATTAATGGCAATCAGTTTTTGCTTTTTAATGTTTTAGAACGAAAATTCTCCATTTTTGGGTTTCCTTTTTGGCCACAAGATTTTCATTTATTTGTAATGGCAATGATTGTGGGTGTTGTAGGGTTAACCCTTTTTACAGTAGCTTTTGGTAGAATATTTTGTGGATGGTTTTGTCCTCAAACTATTTTTCTAGAAATGGTTTTTAGAAGAATAGAGTATTTAATTGATGGAGACAGAGGTTCGCAAATGCGTCTAGATAACCAAAAATGGGATGCTGATAAAATCAGAAAACGAATTACCAAATGGATTATCTTCTTTTTAATTTCATTTATAATAGCTAATGTGTTTTTGGCTTATTTAATCGGAAGTGATAAACTAATTCAATATATAACTCAAGGACCAGCTGAAAATTTAAGTACACTAGTTGCCTTACTAATTTTTACAAGTATTTTTTATTTTGTTTTTTCATGGTTTAGAGAACAAGTATGTATCATTGCTTGTCCTTACGGAAGAATGCAAGGTGTTCTTTTAGATAACCAATCTATTAATGTTACTTATGACCATGTAAGAGGAGAAGGAGAAACGGGTAGAGCAAAATGGGATAAAAGAGAAAATAGAGCCGAAACGGGAAAAGGAGATTGTATCGATTGTAATCAATGTGTTGTCGTTTGTCCTACAGGAATTGATATTCGTAACGGAACCCAATTAGAATGTGTAAACTGTACAGCATGTATTGATGAATGTGACACCATTATGGAAAAGGTTGGATTACCAAAAGGATTAATCCGTTATGCCAGTGAAGACGAAATCGTTAAAAAAGAAAAGTTCAAAATAACGACTCGTATGAAAGGTTATATTGCTGTTTTAACTATTTTGATTGGAATGTTAATTGCACTTTTATTCATGAGAAATGATGTTGAAGCAACTGTTTTAAGATTACCAGGACAATTATTTGAACATAAAGGAGAAAATATCAGTAATATTTTTACTTACAAAATTGTAAATAAAACAGTTAAAGATTTCGATAGTGTTTATTTTAAATTAGTTAGTCCAAAGGGAACAATTAAAATGGTTGGAAACCCTTATGTCAAAATAGATAAAGAAGGATTAGCTCAAGGAACTTTGTTTATAGAAATTAATCCAGCTTTCCTCAAAGGAGATAAGACTAGAGTCAAAATTGAAATTTATAATAGAAAAGAACTTATTGAAACTACAAAAACTAACTTTTTAGGACCAAGAAGTTTTAATTAGGATTTTTGAATATTCAGATAATTGATTACAGAAAAATAAAAAAAAATGAAAATTAATTGGGGAACAGCAATCGTTATAGCTTTTGGATTATTCATCACATTTATCTTATATTTTGTATTTAAAGTACAATCAGATTCAAAGTATGATAATGAATTAGTTACAGAAGATTATTATAAAAAAGAACAACAGGTTCAAGGTGATATTGAAAAGCAACAAAGCGCTAATAAATTAGAATATAAAGTTGTTTTTAAGAAGTCTACTGAAGGAATTACAGTAGAATTTCCATCAAACTTTGACTATAAAAATATAAAAGGAAAAGTGTCCTTATATAGACCGTCAAGCCAAAAATTAGATTTTGAAATTCCAATTTCATTATCTTCTTCAAATTTGCTCATACCTAATAGTAATTTGGTTGGCGGTC
>NZ_CAXBFR010000111.1:0-9702 GCF_963975005.1 uncultured Flavobacterium sp. | reverse complement strand
AAGGTTTCTTCATAATATTTCTGTAAATCAGGGGCCATTTGGCTTATCCTTCTATGTAGTACTTAACAATAGTGTTATTGTAGCATAAAAACAACACTTTGTCAAGTCTTTTGTTAACTATTTATTGCTTTTGACGCCTAGTCATCATCTGGAGGTTTGCAATACGCTCATTTGAGGCAATATCAGCAGCTTTGAGTTTTATGCTCGAAAATTTAGCAAAACCTGTTGTTTTTACGGGTTCACAATTGCCAATTGGAGATTTAAGAACGGATGCTAAAGAAAATCTTATTACAGCTATTCAGACAGCTTCGCTACAAGACAAAGGAAAGCCAGTTTTTAATGAAGTTTGTTTATATTTCGAATATAAATTGTACAGAGGAAATCGTACTACAAAAATAAGTGCCGAACATTTTAATGCGTTTGCATCACCAAATTTTCCTGAATTAGCCGAATCGGGTGTGCATTTAAAAGTAAATAGAGAGATACTTTTAAAAAATAAGGGCAATAAAAAGTTAAAAGTAAATAAATCTTTTGATGACAATGTCACTGTTTTAAAGCTATTTCCTGGAATTAGTAAAAATGTTTTATCATCAGTATTAAAAACTCCAAATTTAAAAGGAATAATCTTAGAAACTTATGGTTCTGGAAACGCTCCTACATCAGAATGGTTTATTTCTGAGTTAGAAAATGCAATAAAAAATAATATTTGCGTTATCAATGTCACGCAATGTAGTGGGGGAAGTGTTAACATGGGGCAATATGAAACTAGTACACAATTAAAAAATATAGGAATAGTCTCAGGAAAAGATATTACTTCTGAAGCAGCTATAACAAAATTAATGTACTTATTAGGTCAAAAAGTGGCGCCTAAAGTGTTCAAAACCATTTTTGAAACACCGTTAAGAGGAGAAATGACATAAAAATAATGAACAAAATTTTCTCACGTGAAATTTTTTATGTTATTTAGCAACTTCAAATTTCAGTTCTCCATTGGAGAGGTGTCCGAGTGGTCGAAGGAGCATGCCTGGAAAGTATGTATACTCCAAAAGGGTATCGAGGGTTCGAATCCCTTCCTCTCCGCACTAACAATTTGTATTTTAATAAATATTTTATACTTTTAACCAAATTAACTAATTAAAATTTAAGAACAAGAGCAATGAAAAGATTATTTTCTATTTTAGCAATCACAGGGATTATGGCTTTCGGAAGCGTACAAGCACAAGAGGCTACAGATTCTACAGCAGCAGCACAAACACAAGTTGAAGAAGTTGCAGCTCAAGCAGATGAAACAAATGCAGTAGCGACTTCGGTTGAAGAAGATGCACCAGCTGCAGAAGTATCATTTACCCAAAAATTAAAACAACGTTTCGTTGAAGGTGGACCTGGATTTATGGGAATCGTATTATTATGTTTAATTTTAGGTTTAGCAATTGCTATCGAAAGAATTATTTACTTAAACTTATCTACTACAAACACTAAAAAATTAGTTTCAGAAGTAGAAGATGCTTTAAAATCTGGTGGAGTTAACGCTGCAAAAGAAGTATGTAGAAATACTGCTGGTCCAGTTGCTTCTATTTATTACCAAGGTTTAGACAGATATGAGCATGGAGTTGATTCTGCTGAAAAAGCTGTTGTTGCTTATGGAGGAGTTCAAATGGGACAATTAGAGAAAAATGTTTCTTGGATTTCATTATTTATCGCTTTAGCACCGATGTTAGGTTTCATGGGAACTGTAATTGGTATGATTGAAGCGTTTGACAATATTGAATCTGCAGGTTCTATGGAGCCATCTTTAGTTGCTGGAGGTATTAAAGTTGCCTTATTAACTACAGTATTTGGTCTTGTTGTTGCAATGATACTTCAAGTGTTTTATAACTACATTACTGCAAAAATTGATTCTATCGTTAACGACATGGAAGATGCTTCTATCAGTTTAATCGATATGTTATCAGACTATAAAAAATAATAACCTATAAATAATATATAACTGTTATGAATTTACATAAAGTAATCAAAATAGCAGCTCTTGTTATAGCAGTACTAAGTCTAGTGTTTTTAGCACTAATAATGGCTAGTAGTGATGCGGTTAACAGCAGTTGGATTTCACCCCTTATATATTTATCTTATGTAATTCTATTTGCATGTGTTGCAGTAGTTTTAATATATGTATTTAAGAATTTATTGACACATAAAGAAGCATTAAAAAGAGCAATGATAACTTTAGCAATTTTTGCTGTAGTTTTATTATTATCTTACATCTTTGCAGATGGTTCAGATGTATACAGTGTAAAAAAAGAATTATTGGTTTCAGGAAGTGCCTCAAAATTAGTAAGTACAGGTTTAACTATGACTTATATTTTAGGTGCAGTTTCTGTTGGATCTTTATTCTTTTTCATGTTTAAAAACGCAAAAAAATAATAGTATGGCAAAGAAAAGAGGTGCACCACCAGAAGTAAATGCAGGCTCTATGGCAGATATTGCCTTCTTATTGCTTATCTTCTTCTTAGTTACAACAACTATCGGAGTGGATCAAGGAATTAATAGAAAATTGCCACCAATGCAAGATGAACCAGATGTTCCGCCAATTAATCAACGTAACATTTTAACGGTTTTAGTTAATATGAACAATCAGTTGTTGGTTAACGAAGAGCTAATGGATCTTAAAGATTTAAGAGAAAAGGCCGTTAATTTCTTAGAGAATAATGGTGATGGAACTTGTGCTTATTGTGAAGGGTCAAAAGATGCAACATCTTCAGACAATCCAACAAAAGCTGTCATTTCTTTATCTAACGATGCTGAAACTACTTATGAAACTTATATTGCTGTGCAAAATGAATTAGTTGCCGCTTATAATATCCTAAGAAATAGAGAAAGTCTTAAGAAATATGGTATTTCTTTCTCAGAATTAGAATACATTTATAGTGATCCAGCTTCAAAAGGGGATTATTCAGATAAAGAGCTAGAAAAGTATGGGGAAAAAGTTAGATATATTCAAGAGTTATTTCCTCAAAGACTTTCAGAAGCAGAACCAAAACGTAACTAATAAATTTTAGAAAATGTCTAAATTTAACAAGAAAAAATCGGGCGATATGCCAGCAATTTCAACAGCATCTTTACCAGATATTGTATTTATGCTATTGTTTTTCTTTATGGTTGCTACTACTATGAAAGATAGTGATTTAATGATAGAGAATAAATTGCCAAAAGCTGATCAAACATCTAAATTGTTTAAAAAAGAATATGTGATGTATATCTACGCTGGTAAACCAAGTGAAAGATATCAAAGCACTTATGGTAGCAATGCCAGAATACAATTAAATGACAGATTATCTAATGCTAGTGACATTCAAAGTTTTGTTACATCAGAAAGAGCAGCTAGAAATTCTGACGCGGAACCTTATTTAACAGCTTCATTAAAAATTGATAAAGATGTAAAAATGGGATTAGTAACAGATATCAAACAAGAATTAAGAAAAGCAGAACAATTGAAAGTTAATTATACAACTAAACAAGGAAGTGTAACAAATAAATAATTATTTTTACTGTATTAAAATAAAAAGGTGTCCATTTGGATGCCTTTTTTTATTATTTTTATAAAAAATTAGAAAGTGAAAAACCTATTGTTGCCTTTTTTTATTCTCTTTACTATTGTATCATTTTCTCAAGATGATGAAAACACAGTAGTGGATTCTTTATATAGAGAAGATCAAATGTATGCTACTTTTTCGCTAAACCTTTTGCAGAATAGACCTGCTGGTTTTAGTAAACACTCATTATCATCTGGATTATCTGTTGGGTTTCTCCGAGATATGCCTTTTAATAAAAAGAGAACTTGGGCATTTGCAGCTGGATTAGGTTATTCTTACAATAATTTAAAGAATAATATCAAAATTGATAATTCAACTAGTGTTATTAATTATACTATAGATGATACTTTCGATAAAAATAAATTAGTTTTACATCAGTTAGATTTGCCAATAGAAATTCGTTGGAGGAACTCTACTTACGAAAGTCACAAATTTTGGAGAATTTATACGGGCTTTAAAATTTCTTATTTATTTGCTGACAAATCTGTTTTTAAATCATCAACTGAAGACATAACTGTTAGAAATAATAATGATTTATCTAAAATTAAATATGCTACTTATTTGTCTGTAGGAAATAATACGGGAAATATTTATGTACAATATTCACTTTCACCAATTTTTAAAGATGTTCAATTGAATGATAAAAGATTAGAACTTAGTTCTTTGAATATCGGATTTGTCTTCTACATTTTATAGATAAAATTGCCATAAAATTATTTGAGAAAGTAAGCCAATCATAGAACCTGTTAAAAGTTCTATATAGTTATGAGACTTCATATATAATCTTGAAGAAGCTACACTTCCAACAATTAGAATCATTAAGGCAACTACTGGAATGATTGGCACATTTAAGTAAACGTATAAGCTTACTGTAAAGGCCAATAATGAATTTACACCAATCATATGTAAACTTACTTTAAAGTTTATAAAAGTTAGTATAAATGCTATTATAGAAGAAGTTAAGCCGCCTAGTAAGAAAAAGTAAATTGCTGGTAAATCTTCTATAAAACCACTAAATTTTATTAATAACAACAAAAATAAAGCTTGAAGCAATATGGGAAACTTCCTCTCATTAATTGTTGCTTCGGTAAATGATTTTATATAACCAGTAGCTTTTAACAAATAATATATTGATAAAGGCAATAACATAGTTAGTATTACAACTTGAATTAATAATACCAAGGACAGTGCATTAAGACCTAAATCTGATAACCATATATAAAGTAAAACACCATAAAATGTCACAAATATGGGGTGAAATATATAAGAAAAAGAGGGTAATATTTTTTTTAAATCCATAGTTGGAATTATATCTTCTTACGCAAACGTGCAACAGGAATGTCTAGTAATTCTCTATATTTAGCTATAGTTCTACGAGCAATTGGATATCCTTTTTCTAATAATAATTCAGCTAATTTGTCATCAGGATAAGGTTTCTTTTTGTCTTCGTTCTCAATAACTTGTTGTAAGATGTTTTTAATTTCAATAGTTGAAACTTCTTCTCCTTGATCGTTAGTCATAGATTCACTAAAGTAATCTTTGATTAACTTGGTTCCGTAAGGTGTGTCAACATATTTGCTATTCGCAACACGTGAAATGGTTGAAATATCTAAACCAACTAAATCAGCAATATCTTTTAAAATCATTGGACGAAGTTTAGTTTCATCACCATCTAAAAAGTATTCTTCTTGATAATGCATTATGGCATTCATAGTAACGAATAAAGTTTCACTACGTTGTTTTATGGCATCAATAAACCATTTAGCTGAATCTAATTTTTGTTTGATAAACTGTACAGCATCTTTCTGAGAACTTGATCTTTCGCTAGTATCTTTATAAGTCTTTAACATGTCTTGGTAATCTTTAGACACATGAAGTTCTGGAGCGTTTCTACCGTTTATAGTCAAGTCTAATTCACCTTCGATAATCCTAATGGTAAAATCTGGCACAACATGTTCTACCATTTTTAAATTTCCACTATAAGAACCACCTGGTTTTGGGTTTAATCTTTCAATTTCATCAATAGCTTTTCTTAACTGATCTTTTGAAACATCAAATTTTTGAAGTAATTTTTCGTAATGTTTTTTAGAAAAAGCATCAAATTGGTCTTCAATAATTTGTGTAGCTAAAGCGATAGATTCATTAGGTGTTTTATGTTTCAATTGAAGCAATAAACATTCTTGTAAATCGCGAGCAGCAACTCCCGAAGGTTCTAATTCTTGAACAATATGCAAAATGCGTTCAACCGTTTTTTCATCTGTGTAAATACCTTGTGTAAAAGCCATATCATCAACCATATCTTGAATAGTTCTTCTGATATAACCCATATCATCAATACTTCCTACCAGAAATTCGGCAATATTTCGCTCATCATCATTAAGGATAAACGTATTCAATTGGTTGATTAAATCTTGATGAAAACTTATACCAGCAGCAATGGGTCTGCTTTTGTCTTCATCATCATCACTGTAATTATTTGCCTGATATTTATAATCAGGAGTTTCATCATTGCTTAAATATTCATCAATATTGATGTCAGTTTCAATGCTTTCGTTGTCATTGTCATAGTCATCTGAATTGTCATCGTTAAAGTCATCATCATAATCTTCCACTTCATCTTTTCCATTTTCTAAAGCAGGATTTTCAACTAATTCTTCTTCTAAACGTTGTTCAAAAGCTTGCGTAGGCAATTGAATTAACTTCATCAACTGAATTTGTTGTGGAGATAATTTCTGTGATAATTTAAATTGTAAACTGTGTTTAAGCATTTTATTGTTCATGAGTAACAAAGCGACAGAGTGGCTGAGTTTCCTCGTGTTTATGAATTAAATTTAATCATTTTTTTAATACTTTGTAACTTAGTAACTAAGATTAAAATTCTGCGTTTTGTGGCGTTCTTGGGAAAGGAATTACATCTCTAATATTTGACATTCCAGTTACGAAAAGAACTAAACGTTCAAACCCTAATCCGAAACCTGAATGAACTGCACTTCCAAATTTTCTAGTATCTAAATACCACCATAATTCTTCTTCTTCAATACCTAAAGCGTGCATTTTTTTTACTAAAACATCATAACGCTCTTCTCTTTGTGAACCACCAACAATTTCACCAATTCCTGGAAATAAAATGTCCATAGCACGAACTGTTTCTTTTCCGGGTTCAGTATTATCGTTTAATCTCATATAGAATGCTTTGATATTTGCAGGATAATCAAACAAAATTACAGGACATTTAAAGTGTTTTTCCACTAAATAACGTTCGTGTTCACTTTGTAAATCTGCCCCCCATTCTTTAATGATGTAATTGAATTTACCTTTTTTGTTTGGTGTTGAATTTCTTAAAATATCAATAGCTTCAGTATAAGAAACACGTTTGAAGTTGTTTTCTAAAACGAAGTTTAATTTTTGCAACAAACTCATTTCACTTCGATCAGCTTGAGGTTTTGATTTTTCTTCATCCAATAAACGTTGTTCAAGGAAAGCTAAATCATCACCACATTTATCAATGGTATATTTGATTACATTTTGAATAAAATCTTCAGCCAAATCCATGTTTGCATCTAAATCATTAAAAGCTACTTCTGGTTCAATCATCCAAAATTCTGCTAAATGTCGCGAAGTATTTGAGTTTTCAGCTCTAAAAGTTGGGCCAAAAGTATACACTTGACCTAAAGCCATAGCATACGTTTCAGCTTCTAATTGACCAGAAACCGTTAAGTTTGTTTCTTTTCCAAAGAAATCTTCTTTATAATTTACGTTTCCTTCTTCTGTTCTTGGAGTTTTATCGAAAGGCAAAGCAGTTACTTTAAACATTTCACCAGCACCTTCAGCATCACTTCCTGTGATAATCGGAGTATTTACGTAAACAAAACCTTTTTCTTGAAAGTAATTGTGTACAGCAAAAGATAACACAGAACGAACTCTCATAATTGCTCCAAAAGCATTTGTTCTAACGCGTAAATGGGCATTTTCTCTTAAAAATTCAAGAGAATGTTTTTTGGGTTGAATAGGATATTCTTCCGGATTTGAATCACCTAATATTTTGATTTTAGTAACCTGAATTTCTACGCTTTGTCCTTTTCCTTGACTTTCTTGCAGAATTCCAGTTACTGAAACAGCAGCACCAGTTGTAATTCTTTTTAATGTTTCTTCTGGTGTGTTTTCAAAATCGACAACACATTGAATATTATTGATCGTTGAGCCGTCATTCAACGCTATAAATTGATTGTTTCTAAATGTTCTAACCCAACCTTTAGCTGTTACTTCGTGTAGTGTTTTTGTGCTATTTAAAAGGTCGATAACTTTAGTATGTTTCATTCTTTTCTAATTTAATTATAACTGTAAAAATTAATCTTGATTTACTATTTCATCATCTTCATGATTTTCTGACAAAATATCTATTGTTGGTTCTATAAATTCTTCTTTATTGGCAATTGTTTTTTCTAAAGATAATAATAAAGCTGGTAATAATACTAAATTTGATATCATGGCAAATAATAATGTTAGAGCAACTAAACTTCCTAAAGCAATTGTTCCTCCAAAACTAGATAAAGTAAACACTGAAAATCCAAAGAATAAAACTACAGAAGTATAAAACATACTCACACCAGCTTCTTTGATGGAATTGTAAACTGATTTTTTTATGCGCCAATTGTTTTGTTTTAATTCTTGACGGTATTTTGCTAAAAAGTGAATCGTATCATCAACGGAAATTCCGAAAGCAATACTAAATACTAAAATCGTAGAAGGTTTAATCGGAATTGCTAAAAAACCCATCAATCCAGCTGTCATAATTAAGGGCAATATGTTTGGCAATAAAGAGACAATTATCATTTTAAAGGAACGAAATAAATAAGCCATTAAAAGTGAAATCAAAATGATGGCAAATACTAATGATAAAACTAAATTTTGAACCAAATAATGTGTTCCTTTTTCAAAAACAAATGCTTTTCCTGTTAAAGTGACTTCATATTTTTCTTTCGGAAATATTTTATCAATTTTTTCTTGAAGTCTTTCTTCAATCTTAGCCATTTTATCGGTTCCAATATCTTTCATAAAAGTTGTTACACGAGCATATTGTCCGGTACTATCAACATAACTTTTTAAAAGATTTTCACTGTTTTCTTGCGTTGAATTTTTAACATAAGTCAATACAAAACCTTCTTCTAATTTGCTAGTTGGCAATTCGTAATAGTCAGGATTACCGTTATAGTAAGCTTGCTTGGCATATTTAACTAAATTAACAATAGAAACGGGTTTTGACAATTCGGGAATCTCTTCAATTTCTTCTTGAAGTTTATTAATTCGTTTTAAAGTAGCCGATTTCATAGCGCCTTTTGGTTTTTTTGTGTCAATCATGATTTCCAAAGGCATTACACCGTCAAATTCATTTTCGAAGAATAAAATATCTTTAAAGAAAGGTGCTTTTTTAGGCATGTCTTCAATTATACTTCCTGAAACTTTTATTTGATTTATTCCAATAATACCTAAAACCAGAACAATTATCGCAGTTGCAAATACAGCAATTCTGTAGTTTTTTATTACGTTTTCAATCCATTTAATGAATGAATTCATGTAGTTTTTGCCTAAATGTTCCAGGTGTTTGTCCTTTGGTAAAGGCATGTAACTATAGATAATAGGAATAATTATTAGACAAAGTATAAATAAGAAAACTATGTTTAATGACGCAACGATACCAAATTCAGTCAATAATTTACTATCAGTAAACATGAAAGTGGCAAAACCAGCTGCTGTAGTTAAGTTAGTCATTAAAGTAGCATTCCCTACTTTAGAAATAACTCGTTGCAAAGATTTTGCTTTGTTACCGTGAAGTTTTATTTCTTGTTGGTATTTATTAATTAAGAAAATACAATTTGGAATTCCAATTACAATGATTAGAGGTGGAATAATTGCTGTTAAAACGGTAATTTCATAATGTAATAAGCCTAACGTTCCAAAAGACCACATTACACCAATAATAACAACACACATAGAAATTAATGTGGCTCTAAAACTTCTAAAGAAGAAGAAAAACAGGAAAGATGTAATTAATAAGGCTGCACCAACGAACAAACCAATTTCATCGATTATACTTTGTGCATTTAAAGTTCTAATG
>NZ_CAXBFR010000110.1:0-9737 GCF_963975005.1 uncultured Flavobacterium sp. | reverse complement strand
TTGAATAGAAGACATATTCGTGTTAAAGTAATGCAAAGTATTTATGCCGTTCACCAGCATAAATCAGACGATTTAAACAGAGAAGAAAAATTTTTGTTTTATAGTATTGAAGCTATTCAAGAATTATATCTTTTGCTTTTTTCAGCTCTTATTGAGTTAAAAAACAAAGAAGAAAACTATCTTAATTTAGCGTCCAAAAAGCATTTAGCTTCTGCAGAAGAAAAAAATCCAAACAGAAAGTTTGTACAAAATGAAGTGCTAAACTTATTAGAAAATCAATCTAGTTTATCTGTAGCAATCGAAACTAAAAAAATTAATCATTGGAAATTAAATGATGATTTAATTTTACAGTTATTAGAAGATATTAAAAAATCTGATATTTACATTACATATATGACAACTGAAGTTTCATCTTTTCAAGAAGATGCTAAATTTGTTGTAGATTTATTTGTAAAAGTTCTTGCTCCAAATGATAGGTTATATGATTATCTAGAAGACAATAAATTAACTTGGATTGATGATTATGCTTTAGTGAATACTTATATTAGCAAGCAGTTAAAGCAATTAAAAAATCCATCTAGTATAATTGATATTCCTAGAGTATATAAAGATGAAGATGATAAGGATTTTGCCAAGCAACTTTTTATTAAAACACTTTTAAACGAAAGCGAATTAGCCAAAGAATATGTAAATAAAACACCAAATTGGGATTCTGAACGAATTGCAGAAATAGATACTATTTTATTAAAAATGGCTATTTGTGAAATATTAAAATTCCCTTCAATTCCAGTTAAAGTTACCATCAATGAATATTTAGAAATTGCTAAAGAATATTCTACACCAAAAAGTAGTATTTTTATAAACGGAATTTTAGATAATTTGATAAAAGATTATAAAGAAGAAAATAAACTGAATAAATCAGGAAGAGGTTTAATGTAAATTATAAACAATTATGAAAATAAAATTAATACCAGTATTTGCTATTGCTACTTTTTTTTTAGTAGCGTCATGTAAAGACAATGCTTCATCAAAAATTACTGAAGCTGATATGAAAGTTGCCAACGAAGTTTCTGCAACTTCTGGAAAATTACCTGTTTTAGAATTTGACAAAACAGAACATGATTTCGGAAATATTAATGAAGGAGACAAAGTTACAACAGAATTTATTTTAAAAAATACAGGTGATGCAGATTTAGTTATTGTAAGCGCTGTAGGAAGTTGTGGTTGTACAGTTCCTGAACCTCCAAAAGATCCAATTAAACCAGGAGATTCAGCTCCAATTAAAGTTACTTTCGATTCTAATGGAAAACCAGGTCAACAAGAAAAAACTGTTACTATTACATCAAATACAGCTGTTGGTAAAGAAACTTGTAAAATAAAAGCAAACGTAAAACCAAACCCTAACAAACCTGTTTTAAAACACTAAATAAAAATTATGGATTCAAGTTTAATAATACAAATCGTTTTAATGATTGCTGTTTTTTATTTTTTATTGATTATGCCTCAGCAAAAAAGAGCTAAAAAAGAAAAGGCTTTTGAACAAGGTATAAAAGTAGGAGATAAGGTTATAACTAAATCAGGAATTCACGGTAAAATTGCAGAATTAGCTGCAGATTCAGTTGTAATTGAAACTATGGCAGGAAAAATAAAAATGGAAAGAAATTCAATTTCAATGGAAATGAGTTCTAAAATGAATGCACAGAAATAAAATTATTTTCTATATTTATCATTTAAACCGATGTTCGAAAGAATCATCGGTTTTATTTTTTCTAACCGATTTGCCTTAGTCTTTTCATATTTTGCCTCATTAATATGTTCCTTAAATTCAATTTGTGATGTTGAAGAATCTAATTCTAAATTATCCGTTTTTAAATTATAAAAAAAGGCAATAGAATCAGAATTAAAACTTTCTGTTGATGCAACTGGAGCTGTTACTTCTACACTAAAAATAAATAATGGTGCAGCATTTCCAGATTTGTTTGCATGAATGGTGACTCTATAATTTCCAGAAGTTGCTGGAGTAAAAGGTGATCCTGTGTTGTATGCTAATGTTAATAAATCACTTCCATCATTTGCTTGATAAACACTATTTTGAGTGATGCTATTAAAATTTCCTAAACTTATTTGAGTTGATGCTTTTGAACTTGCAGTATCTACTAAGTAAAGTTAAAAGGCTTGATCAGCAGTTACACCTCCAACATTATATGAATTGAATTTTACATTGATAATGTAATTTATTCTAGAGGTAAATGATAGTAATGGTGAAAATAACCAATAATCTTTATCTGGTTGATTCACACTTGTTACAAAAACAATTGCAAAATTATCCACTGTCCCTTCTTGGTTAATAACGGTTGAACTATTTGTAGACCAAATAGAAATAACTCAGTCCGTATTATCAGAAACCAAGAATTAGGAAATACAGTTCCATTTTGAAAATTTTCCGAAAAAGGAATTGATAATGACGTAGTAGATTGAGAGTCCCATTGAAGGAAAAAACAGAAGTAAAAGTAGTTGTGTCGTTTTTTTATGTTTTATTTAATTTATAATTATTTTTAGTCTTTGTACTTTATTTTCTTTTTCAAGTTGCACATGATATAAAGCCGGTAATAAGTCAATTTTAAAACTTGTTCCATAAAAAGATTTTAATTGAAAAACTTTTCTACCACCAGAATCAAATATTGTAATTTTATAATTATTTAAAATTTTATTAAACTGAATATTGTTTTTTATAGGGTTCAAAATCGTTATTGAATTATTAATAAAAACATCAGAATTCAAAGTAGTACAAGTATTTGAAACTGTATTTGAATTTTCAATAATTCCATTCGAATTTAAAACTAAATTATTAAATCCAACATAAGTTGAAGGATATTTATCGGCTCTAAAAATTCCATTTAAGTTTGAAGGAATAGTGCTATTTTGTGCATAAATAGTATAATTTGAATTTACAATTGGCCCTGTAGGGTTTTTATAAGACCACAAATGTGTCCCTGTTTTTGTTATCTCAGAAATTCTACCCAATGATGTTTCACAAATGAATAGATTTCCATTTGGCAAACTTTGTACTCCTGATTGTTTTCCTTCATTAATAACCGTTCCAAGAATACTTCCGTTCCAAGAAAATTCAAAGTTTTGAGGATTAAAAAGAGAGTTCGTTTTGGTATAAATTCCATTTACAATTTCAGGTGAAATAATATGTATCGAACTGAAAGTTCCACTTCCGTCACCTTCATTATTAAAGACTGTTATTTTTCCAGCATCTAGATAACCAGTTTCTATCCATTTGCAATCATGTTGAAGAAAAAGTTTTTGATTGGTTATTGTTCCTTGTTTGTAGACTTGAGAATTTCCCCATCGCCATAAAAAATCGCCACCTTTATTAGAGTTTCCACCAGTATTGCTTGCTGCTTGTAAGGTAGTTGTGCTATGATCTATAATATAAACTTCACTTAAATGACGTGCAGAAATCATTATTTGATCTAAACTAGCATTATAATCAATAGCATTTAGGTGAGTGTAATCAAAGTCTTGACCATTTGTAAAATTTAGATCTAATAATTCTGGATGGTTTTGAACAATGCCATAATTTTGTTTAGTTGCATCAAAATCTTGAATAAAATGATTTATAAACTTCCATTCCCAAACAATGTTTGCATTATTTATTCCAATTGGCTGAAGTTCAATTATTTTATCAATTTTGAAAGTTGTGTCAGTTATAGCTGGATTTCTACCTTCAGATGTAATATTTGCTAAAGTATATATATCGCTTACAATACAAAGTATGTTTCCATTAGGAAGGGGTTCAATATCATGATGTTGAGCTATTCCATTAGCTGTAGTAGGATATGACCATACAATATTATTATTCCAATCTCTAATTTCTAAATTATCTTTTCCAGCTCTTAATAGATTGCTATTTGGAAGTAAATAACAAGTTGCCCCAGGAGATTCTGTAAAGGTCCATTGATGAATTTTTTGGCCACAATTATCCATTAAAAAAACTTCATTATTTCTTTGAGGTGTGAATAAAGTATAGCCTTCAGAAGCATTTATATCATTAAACAACAAACCTACTGACGTTTGTGAAAAACTAGTGACATAAGTAAAAATAAAGACGAAATAGAGGATTTTTATTTTCATTTATGTAAATTTTATTTTAAGTTAATGACCTTCATTTGCTAAAATACAAATAGTATTTAATTTTATGACAAGCTATTTTTTTTCTTAACATTATAATTATTAATTATTACTTCTACGATTAAAATTATAAAAAAAGTGTAAATAAAATCAATTCTTCACACTTTTTTATACCAAATCATTTTAAAATCAAAAACACAATTATTTTTATTTTATTGATTTCAAATACAATTGTTCTACTTTTTCTCTAGCCCAGGGAGTTTTTCTTAAGAAAGTCAAACTCGATTTTATAGTTGGATTAGTAGTAAAACATTTAATGTTTATTTTTTCTCCTAAAATTTCAAAACCATAGTCAGCGACTAATTTTTCTAAAATAGCGACTAATTTTATTCCGTGTAATGGATCTTTGTTCATTTTTTAGGATGTTCAGATATTCAGAAATTGGATTTTCAGATAACTGAGTATCTGAAAATCCGAATATCTAGAAATCTATTTTTTAGCTGTTAATTCAACTATTTTTACAATTACTTCAGTTGCTTTTACCATACTTTCTACAGGAACATATTCATATTTTCCGTGAAAATTATGCCCTCCAGCAAAAATATTTGGACAAGGTAAACCTTTGTAAGATAGTTGAGAACCATCAGTTCCACCACGAATTGGTTTGATTAATGGTTCAATACCTAGTTCTTTCATAGCTTTTTCAGCAATTTCAACAATATGAAAAACAGGAGTAACCTTTTCTTTCATGTTATAATATTGGTCTTTTATTTCTGCTTCACATATATTTTCGCCAAACTGTTTATGGTAAGCTGCATTAAATTCATCAGCAATAGAATAGATCAACTTTTTACGAGCTTCAAATTTATCTTTGTCGTGATCACGAATAATTAATTCAACGGTTGATTCTTCAATTGAACCATTTAAATGATGCACGTGGAAAAACCCTTCATAATCTGTTGTTTTTTCAGGAACTTCATTAACAGGTAATTTTGCAATAAACTGACTTGCCAATAACATTGAATTAATCATTTTTCCCTTAGCGTAACCAGGATGAACACTTTTTCCTTTGAACGTAACTTTAGCTCCTGCGGCATTAAAATTTTCGTATTCTAATTCACCAATCTGACTTCCATCCATTGTGTAAGCCCATTCAGCGCCAAATTTTGCTACATCAAATTTATGTGCACCACGACCAATTTCTTCATCTGGAGTAAATCCAACACGAACTTTTCCGTGTTTAATTTCTGGATGATTGATTAAATGCTCCATGGCTGTCATGATTTCTGTAATTCCAGCTTTGTCATCTGCACCCAATAGAGTAGTACCATCAGTTGTAATAAGGGTTTGTCCTTTGTAAAGTAGCAAATCTTCAAAATAATTTGGTGATAAAACTATGTTTTGTTCAGCATTCAGAATAATATCTTTTCCATCATAATTCTCAATTATTTGCGGATTTACATTTGCTCCAGTAAAATCTGGTGTTGTATCAAAATGAGAAACAAAACCAATTGTTGGAACATCATGTTCCACATTACCAGGTAAAGTTGCCATGATGTATGCATTCTCATCAATGGTAACATCTTGCATTCCCATTGCGTTTAATTCGTCTACCAATTTGTTGGCTAAATCCCATTGTTTAGCTGTACTTGGAGTTGTATCTGAATTGGGATCAGATTCTGTATCAATAGTCACGTAACTTATAAAACGATTTATTATTTTTTGCATTTTTATTTATTTAAAACCATTAAGAAATTAAGGTTCATTAAGATAATATTTTTACACAGATTAGTACTAATTATCACAGATTATTTAGTTTTTAAATTTTACTATTTTATTTTTACTAAAAAATGTAACTGAACACTAGAAACTGAACACTGTCAACTATTTTAAAGAGCCAACCATGTCTTCTGGTTTAACCCAAGCATCAAAATCTTCTTCAGTCACATAACCTAAACGAACAGCTTCAATTTTTAGAGTTGTTCCGTTTTTGTGCGATGTTTGAGCGATTTCAGCTGATTTGTAATATCCTATTTTAGTATTTAATGCAGTAACTAGCATTAAAGAGTTATCAACTAATTCTTTAATTCTTGAGTAATTAGGAACAATTCCAGAAGCACAATGTTCATCAAATGACATACATGCATCACCAATTAATCTAGCTGATTGTAAGAAATTAGCAGCCATCATTGGTTTAAATACGTTTAATTCATAATGACCTTGTGTTCCTCCAATCGTGATGGCAACATCATTACCCATAACTTGAGCACAAACCATTGTTAAAGCTTCAGATTGTGTTGGATTTACTTTTCCTGGCATAATTGAAGAACCTGGTTCGTTTTCTGGAATAATAATTTCTCCAATTCCCGAACGAGGTCCAGAAGCCATCATTCTTATGTCATTAGCAATTTTATTTAAAGAAACAGCTAATTGTTTTAATGCACCGTGAGATTCAACAATTGCATCGTGAGCTGCTAAAGCTTCAAATTTATTTTCTGCGGTTATGAAAGGCATTCCTGTAAATTTGGCAATATATTCTGCTACTTTTACATCATAACCTGCTGGAGTATTTAATCCAGTTCCAACAGCTGTTCCACCTAAAGCTACTTCAGATAAATGCGCTAAAGTATTTTTAACAGCTTTTAAACCATAGTTCAATTGCGCTACATAACCAGAAAGTTCTTGTCCAAGTGTAAGTGGAGTAGCATCCATAAGGTGTGTACGTCCAATTTTTACAACATTCATATATTCTTTTGACTTTGCAGCCAAAGTATCTCTTAATTTTTCTACTCCAGGAATAGTTACTTCAACGACTGCTTTATAAGCTGCAATGTGCATTCCTGTTGGATAAGTATCGTTTGAAGATTGTGATTTGTTTACATCGTCATTTGCTTTAACCACTGGTTCACCTTCACCAATCTTGAATCCAGCTAAAACTTGAGCACGGTTAGCTACAACTTCATTTACATTCATGTTGCTTTGTGTACCTGAACCGGTTTGCCAAATTACTAATGGAAATTGATCTTCTAATTTTCCGGCTAAAATTTCTTCACAAACTTGTGCTATAGCATCTCTTTTTTCTGTTGAAAGAACACCTAAATCGCAATTAGCATAAGCTGCTGCTTTTTTAAGGTAAGCAAATCCCATGATTACTTCTTTTGGCATTGAAGCAGAAGGTCCTATTTTGAAATTATTTCTTGAACGTTCTGTTTGAGCTCCCCAATATTTATCTGCAGGAACTTTAACTTCACCCATGGTGTCTTTTTCTATTCTGTATTCCATTTTTATATTTATTATTTTGTTTTTTTAGTTTCAGTTGTCTCAAAGTTTAAACTTCGAATGAAGTTCCCAAAATTAATCATTCTAAAACCTTTTTAAAAATAAATTGAAGTATTTATTGCTAAAAAATATAATTGCTTTATATTTGTAGAGAATTCATTAAAATTCCGGAAAACATGTTTGAATTTGATCAGTATTTAGGCTTTTTATTATTCTTAACCATCTTAACGATTGGTTTCTGGGTTATGTTTTTTTTAGTTGCTTTCGTGCCTTATTGGTTAGGAGGAGCTATTATGGAACTAATCAAAGAAAAGAGAAATAAGAACAAAGATGAAAAAGACGAAAAGTAATTTTTGTTTTTAATCAAAAAAAAAGCTCTTTAGTACTAAAGAGCTTTTTTTATGTTTATGGTTTTCCCATCATGTCATCACCACCTTCATTGCCTCGTTGATTTTCACGTTCTTTTTTCTTGTTGAATCTATAAGTGAAGGCTAAAGTTATTTGTCTTTGTCTCCATTGAAAAGTTGAATAAGATGAAACATTATCCAAATCTACTACATTTCTTCTTTTTCTTGAATTAAATAAATCACTTACATTTAAAGCAAGTGAACCTTTGTCTTTTAAAATATCTTTACTAAACGAAAGGTTGACAGTTGTCATATCTAATCTTTTACCTTGTGCATTCTTTTGTGCTGCATTAAAAGTAGCATTTGTTTGCCAATCTATTTTATAAGGTAAAGTTACTCTTGATGTTATTCTAGTAAACCAAGTTGAAGCAACATTATCAAAGTTTTGAACTACATCAATTCCTTGAAAGTTTGTGTATTTATAATCTCCCTTATTTTCAACTCTATAAAAATTGAAATTTCCGTTTAAACGCCACCATTTGTATGGAGTATAATTGGCATTCATTTCAAACCCTGTTCTATATTCTTTAGCTAAATTAATTGGAGTACTTATAATAACTGGAGTTCTTGTATCTGGCTCACCAACTGGAGTAATTACACCAGTAATTGGATCAACAATATCTTGACCATCATTAATAGAAGTTACAAATTCACCAGATTCTTTTCTGATAAATTCAAATGTATTATCGGTAACGTTAAAGTATATAGAAGTGTTAAAAGTAAGTCTATCCCATTTTTTTAAATAACCTAAATCTATTACATTAGTATAAGAAGGGTCTAAATCTGGATTACCTTGAAAAATATTAATATTACTAGAAAAACTTGAAAAAGGATTTAAGAACCTTCCTCTAGGTCTATTAATTCTTTTACTGTAACTTAAAGTTATGTTACTATCATCATTTATTTCATAATTTAAAGTAGCAGAAGGAAAGAAGTTATTGTATTTTTTTGTGTTGTAATCATTGACTGTAATTGAATTTACTTCAATATTACTATCTTCCCATCGTAGTCCAAAAAAGTATGAGAATTTATTAAATTTAGAACCATATTGAGCATAAAAAGCATTTACATGTTCCTTATATTCTAATAAGTTTGTAAAAATAGAATTTTCATTAACTCTAAAATCGGTTAAGTTATTTTGAAAATTACCTCGATAACCAGCTTCGAATCTTGAATCTTTTCCAATTGGTAAAACATAATCAGCTTGTAATAAGTTTCTTAATTGCGATTGGTTATTAAGTGTAACATCTGTAAAAAGAGTTGATGGATCACCAATAATTTGGTCATAAATTATTGAGTTTTCATTATCTTGATTTTTAGAAAAAGCAACATTTGCAGTTAATTTATGATCTTCTTCTTTAAATTGTTTAGTAAATATTGAAGAATATTCAATACTATATTCTTTACTCAATTGATCATTTAAACGATTTCTAACGAAAGTCGGATTAAAATCTGCATCATAATAATTAAAAAAAACATCATCTGGATTAGAACCTGATTCTTTAGAAAAAGTTAAAGCATGTGTCCAAGAAGCAGTTTTAGTTAAAAATAAATCAATTCCATAATTTGCATTGAATGTTCTATTTAAACGTTGATTAGTTCTTTTTTCATATATGAAGCTATTGGTTGTTCCATCATTATTAAAATATTGGGCATCGGTTGAAGAGTTTCCTGGAGCATCTCTATAGTTATATCCAAAATTTGAAAACAAATTAAAGGATTCACTTCTAAAATTAATATTTGATGACAAGCCATAAGCAGTAGGATCACCCACAGAAGCTATAACAGAACCATTTATTCCTTGTGCTTTTCCTTTTCTTAAAACTATATTTATAATTCCACCACCACCTTCAGCATCATAACGTGCAGAAGGGTTAGTAATTACTTCGACTTTTTCAACTGAATCTGCTG
>NZ_CAXBFR010000109.1:0-9841 GCF_963975005.1 uncultured Flavobacterium sp. | reverse complement strand
AATGTTAGAAGATCAATTGGTTCACACAAGTGACTTTATCTTCGAAAATGACAAGTTATATGCTATGAAATTCGTTGAAGATGCAGGTGATTCTGAAAACTTGAAAGCAGGTCAAATTATTTCAATTAGACAATTAAGAGATGAGAATTCGTTGTTAAAACGTAATGATAAGAACTTAGTTGAAGCTAGAGATGTAGTTCCGGCAACGGCAACACCAGTACTTCAAGGTATTACTAGAGCATCACTTCAAACGAAATCATTTATTTCTGCTGCTTCTTTCCAAGAGACAACTAAAGTATTAAATGAAGCTGCTGTAGCAGGTAAAATTGATACATTAGAAGGTCTTAAAGAAAATGTAATTGTTGGACATAGAATTCCAGCAGGTACAGGTATGAGAGATTATGATGATATGATTGTAGGTTCAAGTGAAGAATACAATGAATTGGTTTCTTCAAAAGAAACATATAACTATTAAAAAATAGCTTTATATAGTATAAAAAAACCATGAGTACATATCATATGATAAACTCATGGTTTTTTGTTTTAAATTGTTTAAATTTAATTCGAGATTTTAGTAGGAGTCTTTCGAAAGCCTTTTAACGATTAAGTTAACTATGTGCTATTAAAAACATAGAAAGCAATTAAAATTAGAATAAAAACTGTGTGGTAAAGCATAAACACATGGCTTATAAGTAAAAATAAAAGTAAAAAAATAAAATTATGAACGACAATAACAACCCACAAAATCAAATAAACATCGAGTTAGATGAAAAAATAGCTGAAGGAATTTATTCTAACTTAGCCATTATCAACCATTCTAATACAGAGTTTGTTGTAGACTTCGTGACCATGATGCCAGGAGTGCCAAAAGCAAAAGTAAAATCAAGAATAGTTTTAACGCCACAACACGCTAAAAGATTATTAAAAGCTTTGGCAGAAAACATCCAACGATTTGAACAAGCCCATGGAGAAATTAAAGAAGGTGATGCTCCTCAAATTCCACTTAATTTTGGTCCAACAGGTCAGGCTTAATATCTTGTAAATCTAAAGTTGTAAGTATACTTTTATAAATAAATAAAAATGTTATTAGTCAAATATCTTTAAATAGTTGATTATTAACGTTTTTTTTTGTCTTTAAACGAATAACTGAGTTATCTTAAGGTTAATTATGTTTTATATTTTAAATTTGCATCCAAGTAAACATAGTAATTTTACTTAATTGTTTTTTAGACACAAACAATTAAATAAATATGTTGAAATTATCTGTTTTAAATAAAATATTATTATGAAAAAATCTTTACAATTAATTACCAGTTCTTTAAGGGGTAAGCTATTTGCTAAAAAATTATTTACGGGATTGTTATTAGTATCATCAATTTTGACTTATAGTCAAATTGATATTACTCCAATGCGAGTAAATGTTGCTGGGTTTAATACAACATGGACTGATACGGATGTAACAGGTACTTCGGATATAAGATTGTTAAAAGCAACATCTAACACGGTTTCTCCAGCAATGGATTTTGATTCTTACACAGGTGAAGCATTGAATTTTAAAGCAAAAAAACAAGGCTCTGGTGTAGCGGCAGAATATGTAATTACTGTTTCAATTTCTATTGATAATGGTTCTACTTGGACTGTTTTAGGGACTAGAACGCCAACTTCTTCAACTATTCCTGGTGATCAATCGCCTTTTGATATAAGTTCTTATAGTGGAACACAAGTAAAAATTAGATTCTCAGTTGCTGGTACAAACGACCTCGTAGGTGTGGCTATTGATAATTTAAAAATAACGGGTTATCTGCCATCTTGTACTTGGGACGGAAGTTCATGGTCAAACGTAGTTGGTCCAGATGAATTCACAGAAGCTACTATAGCTGGTGCATACAGTACTGGTGTAAATGGTGATTTTGCTGCCAAGAAACTTACGATAGCAACTTCTGGTTCATTGGTAATTAATGCAGGTACAAATGTTTATGTAATCAATGAAGTAGTAAATAATGCAACGGCTGCAGATTTTCTTATAGAAAGTAATGGAAATTTAGTTCAAATTCAGGATGTTCCAGTAAATGTAAATGTTGGTAACATGACTGTTAACCGTGAAACATCGCCATTGAAGTATTTAGATTATGTTTTATGGTCTTCTCCTGTTGAATATCAATATTTGCAATCTTTTTCTCCTGCAACTTTGCCTAATCGTTTTTATACATATAATTCAGCTACAAATTTATATGCAGCTGTTGCTGCACCATCTACAACTTATTTTGAAAAAGGAAACGGATATTTAATAAGAACTCCAGATGATCATCCAACGGTTCCAACAATCTGGGCTTCTACATTTACGGGATATCCAAATAATGGTAATGTTTCAGTAGCAGTTACGGCTAATACATACAATGCAGTTGGTAATCCTTATCCTTCAACGCTAGATGCAGATGCCTTTATCACTGATAATGGAATTGTAGAAGCATTATATTTTTGGAGAAAAGAGAACAATTCTTCAAATCCTTCTTATGCTACTTATACTCTTTCAGGAGGTGTTGCTAATACTGCAGGAGGTTCTGCTTTAGTGCCAACATATGCTATTCAAGTTGGTCAAGGCTTTATTGCTAAATCAACTTCAACAAGTTTGAATTTTACGAATTCAATGCGTGTAGCTGACAATGATGACTTGTTTTTTAAATCAAGTACTACAGTTGATAAAAGTAGACTTTGGTTAGATTTAACGAATGCATCAGGTCTATACTGTCAAACATTAATCGCTTATATGCCAAATGCTACTGCTGGAGTAGATAATGGAATAGATGGTAGAATTTTTAACCAACCAGCTAATGGTGCGTCTTTAACTTCTATAATTGGAAGTGATTCATCTTACATCATTCAAGGAAAAGGAACTTTTTCTAATACAGATGTTGTTTCTTTAGCCTTTAAAACGGCAGTTGCAGGAAACTTTACAATATCGTTAAGTAATGTAGACGGATTGTTTGCTAATAATGCACAAGATATTTTCTTAAAAGATAACTTAACAAATACAATTACTAATTTAACTACTGGTGATTATTCATTTACAACAACAGCTGGTGATTTCTTAAATAGATTTGAAATTGTATACCAAAGCTCAGTGTTAAATGTAAATAATTTTTCTTCAACTAACGTTGTTGTTTATACTAACAACTCAAACGTTGTGGTTAATGCAGGAACATCTTCAATTGCTTCTGTAAAAATATTTGATATCAGAGGAAGATTATTAGCAGAAAAAGGGAATGTTAATGCTTCGGAAGTTGTGTTAAATGTAGCCTCAGCTAATGAAGTTTTATTAGTCCAAGTGGCAAATACAGATGGTGCAGTTGTGACTAAGAAGGTTGTTAACTAGTGTTTTATAGATAAAAAGTAAAAAAATCCTGCCTAATGGCAGGATTTTTTTATTTAACGATTACATAATATAAAAAGGCTATTTATTTTTGATAATGTTTTAGATTTGTGAAAATTTTAAAAACTAATTTATGAAATTACTTTTACCTAAAAAGTTGTTAAAGATAATGTCTGTAGCATTGCTTTTTGTTGGGAATTACGCAGTAGGACAAACTGTAGTAACCCATACATTTGCAGGAACATCGGGACCTATTGATTCAAATATTTCCTTTAGCACAGCTAAAAATTCTGGCACTACTAATCCAGCTTTTAATACTGGAGATAATACTTTGAGGCTTTATTATTCTAGCACGGGAACACCTTATCATGGGTGTTCAATAACGTTAAGTCCATCTGTTGGTGTTACTATCACGGCTGTTGAGCTTTACGGAGTTGCGGGTAATACACCAGTACTAAGGTATACTATAGGTGCTGCAACTGTAACTGCTTTAGATCCAACAATACCTTTGTCGTTAACGACTTATTCAATTAGTGGGTTAAATGTAACTTCTAGTATAAAAATAAGAAATGCTAATACGTCCAATTTACAAGGTAGATTTACAGGGATAAAAGTTACTTATACGGTTCCAGCAACAGGTCCAACTGTAACAACAGTAGCTGCAAATTCAATTACAACTACTAGTGCTGCTTTAAATGGTACAATTAATGCCAATGGCTTTACTACAGACGCTAGTTTCGAATATGGTACTACTGCGGCTTATGGTTTAACAATTACTGCAACACCAGCTTCTGTAACAGGTTCGACTTCAACTTCAATTGCGGCAAGTTTAGGTTCATTAGCTTTAAATACTCAATATTTCTACAGAGCAGTTGGTACAGTTTCAGCTACTCCAACTAACGGTGCTGGTATGTCTTTTTATACATTAGCCGCTACTCCGGGTGTTTTAGTTGTTTCCAATCCTACACAAAATACGCTTGATGTTGCCGTTAATGCAACTACCCAAAATTCAAACCCAGCTGCAACGCTATATGCTATTCAAGAAACAAGTGGACAGTATGTTCAAGCTAATGGTACATTAGGTGCTACAGCCGTTTGGCAAACAGCAGCAACTTGGGCAACTGTAACCGTAACAGGTTTAAGTTCTTCAACGCTTTATACTTTTCAAACTAAAGCTAGAAATGGTGCTACAGTTCCTGTAGAAACTATTTTTGGTGCAACGGCTTCAGGAACTACAACGCTTCCAGACGCTCCAGTTGTAACAGCAGGTGCGCCAACAGGAACTTATAATTTTTCTTTTAGTTATGCCATTAGTGCTTCAAATACAGCAACATCTTATGCTTTGTCAAGCGGAACTTTACCTCTTGGTTTAAGTTTAAATACTACTACGGGAGTAATTTCTGGAACACCAACTGAAGTTGGTATTTTTAATACGAATTTTACGGCTTCAAATGCTGGAGGAACAAGTGCTCCTGCTGCTATTACTATTACAATCAATAAGGCTAATCAAACTATTACTTTTGCAGCGCTTTCAGCTGTAACTTATGGCGATGCGTCTTTTGCATTAACGGGTTCTTCAGATTCAAGTTTAGCGATTTCTTATACAAGTTCAGATACAAACGTAGCTACGGTTTTGGGTACTTCAGTAACAATTGTTGGACCTGGAATAACTACCATAGAAGCTACGCAGCCTGGTAATGCTAATTATAATGCTGCAGTAGCAGTTGGTAGAACATTGACTGTAAATAAAAAAACAGTAACTATTTCTGGTTTAGTGGCTGATAACAAAGTTCAAGATGGAAATAGTCTTGCAACATTATCAGGTACGGCAAGTATAGTAGGAGTTATAAATAGTGATGACGTTATCTTAAATGGAATAGGAATAGGAACTTTTGCTTCTTCGGCTCCAGGAATTGGAATTGCTGTATCTGTTAATGGTTATTCTTTATCAGGAGTAGATTCGGCAAATTATACCCTAACACAACCTACAGGTTTAACGGCAGATATAACAGCTTTGGATGCTCCAGTGGCTACTGCTGCTACTGCGGTTGGTGTTACTTCGTTTACTGCAAATTGGGATGCTGTTTTAGATGCCACTAGTTATGAAATTGACGTTTACGAAGAAACTATTGTTTCTGCAAATACAATTATTGAAACTTTTACTGCGATAGGAGGAGGGACTTCGTCAAGTTATTCAACAAGATCATGGACAGGTGAAGGTGCGGTAAATTGGACAGCTTATAATTCAAGAACAGATCAAATTATTAATGTTGGTGATGATGCAATTTGTTTACGAGATCAAGCTGGTGCATATCTTGAATCTGATGTTATATCTGGAGGTCTTTCTAATTTGTCTTTTGATGTTGCACAAGCCTTTTCTGGTAGTGGAGGAATATTAACAATTAAAGTGTTAACAGGTCCTACATTTAGTACTGTAACTACTATTGGTACAAAATCATATACTACTTCTGTATCTACTTATAATAGTGGAGTGATTTCTGGAATATCAGGAGATTACAAAATTTTAATAGAAAATAATGCCTTTGCAAGGCCAGTTATTGATAATTTAAGCTTTACAAGTGTTTCAAGTCTAACTAATACTTACGTAATAAATGCAATGAATGTTGGAGATGTTACTACTTATGGTGTTACAGGTTTGAATGCAAATACAACCTATCATTATAGAGTTAGAGCTGTATTAGTAGCTGCTACTTCGGTAAATAGTAATGTTATAGCTGTTACTACTGCAGACGATACTTGTGTTTGGTCTTCATTGGCTTGGTCAAATGTAACGGGTCCAACAGAAGAAATAGAAGCTACTATTGCAGATGCTTACGATACGGCTACTTACGGAGAAATAACGACTAAGAAATTAACTATTGATACAGCTGGTTCGTTGGTAATTAGTTCAGGAACTAATGCGTATGTTTTAAATGAAGTTGTTAATAATGGAACGTCTGCTGCAGCTGCTTTAGTAATTGAAAATAATGCTAACTTAGTTCAAATTAACAACACTACAAATACTGGAAATATTACGGTTCACCGTGAAACTTCCGAATTGATACGTTTAGATTATGTGCTTTGGTCTTCACCAGTTGATGGTCAGTTTTTGCAAGCTTTTTCACCAGCTACTTTATCAAATCGTTTTTATACTTATGATGCAGGAACTAATTTATATGCAGTTGTAGCATCGCCATCTACTACTAGTTTTTCAAGTGGAACAGGGTATTTGATTAGAACGCCAAATAATCATCCTACCACACCAACTATATGGTCTTCAACTTTTGCTGGTTTTCCTCATAATGGTGATGTTTCTTTAGCAGTAGCTAATGATACATATAATGCTATTGGTAATCCTTATCCATCAACTTTAGATGCAGATGCATTTATGGCTGATAATTCAATTTCAGAAGCTTTGTACTTTTGGAGAAAAGTAAACAATTCAGCTAACCCATCTTATGCAACTTATACTCTTTCTGGAGGTGTTGCTAATTCGGGAGGTGGTTCTGCTTTAGTGCCAACATATGCTATTCAAGTTGGGCAAGGATTTATTGCAAAATCAACTTCAACGAGTTTGAATTTTACGAATTCAATGCGTGTGGCTGATAACGATAACTTGTTTTTAAAATCAAGCAATACAGTTGATAGAAGTAGACTTTGGTTAGATTTAACTAATACAGATGGTTTATTTTGTCAAACTTTAATTGCTTACATGTCAAGCGCAACTTCTGGAGTAGATAGTAGAATAGATGGTAGAATTTTTAGCCAACCAGCAAATGGCGCTACATTAACTTCTATAATTGGAAATGATTCTTCATACATTATTCAAGGTAAAGGAACCTTTGTTGATACAGATGTTGTTCCTTTAGCGTTTAAAACAGCAGTTTCAGGTAACTTTACAATTGCTTTAAGTAATGTAGATGGATTGTTTGCTAATAACGCACAAGATGTTTTCTTAAAAGATAATTTAACAAATACAATTACAAACTTAACTAATGGAGATTATACTTTTGCAACTGCAATTGGAGATTTCTTAAATAGATTTGAAGTTGTTTATCAAAGTACAGTATTAAACACAGATAATTTTACAAGTAATAACCTTGTTGTTTATACTCAAACTAACAGTATCGTAATTAACGCTGGATCTGATTTAATATCTAATGTTAAAGTATTTGATGTTAGAGGTAGATTATTGTTAGAAAAAGCTAATTTGAATGATTCGGAAGTTGTTTTAAATATTTCAAAATCAAATGAAGTGTTACTTGTTCAAGTTACAAACCAATACGGTAATGTAATTACTAAAAAAGTGATTAAATAACTAAATTTCATTTAGATTACTAAAAAAAACAGTTGCTAATTTTTAGCAACTGTTTTTTTATATGATATAATGTAGTAAGCTCATTTATGTAGTTGTTAAATGTGTTTTTAAGGCTGATAGCATTAGAATATCACATCAGTAATGTAATTTATTTAGTAACTTATAAAATCAATCTAGGGATGTACTATGTGTTGTTGGAATAGTGTGTTATAAAGTTGAATAAAATACATTCGATTTAGTATTTATAAACAAGAGATTACTTAATGGGTGATCCTTTTTTTACTTACTTTGGATATGCTGAAATGTATAGGTAATTGCAATGCGATATAGGTATAACACAGAAAACTCTAAATTATATAATAAATTATACAATTTAAAGTTTTATAGTATATTTTGAATTAAGTTATTAGTTTAATTCAGTAGTTTTAGTTGATGCTTTTAGTTTGTAAAATACAAAAACAATTCCAACAATTGCTAATAGTATTATTTTGTTGTTTAAAGGTACTGCGTCTGGACCTTCTAAGTCACCATCAGCAGTGTCAGATCCAGGTTGAGCAAATGTTACCAAGTTAAACAATAGCATGAAAATAAATATGCTAATTTTTTCGTAATTTCTCATATTTTTTGTGTTTTAACAATGCGAATATAGAAATTTTTTAAGCATTCAGTATTAAAATACCGTTACTAAAAAGCAAAAAATCGACTTATGACATATTTAACAGATTAATGGTAATTTTTTTTGATAATGTAGTCTCTTTGAAGGGATTAATTTAAGATTTTGAGCTATTATCTAAAATTCAATTTAAAAATTATTCTTAAAATTATTTCATAAAAAACAAAAAAACCACAGCTACTAGATGTGGTTTTTTTATGCTTTCAAAAAAAAAAAATTAATCAATCTCAGAGGTGTAAAATAAATTAACTGATGGAAATTTCTGTTTTGTCATTTGAATTGAGAACTCAGAATCGGCCAAAAATACTAATTGGCCATATTTATCTTTGGCTAAAAATTTTTGTTTGATTCTTTTAAATTCAGCAAACTCTTCATTTTTAGGCTCCGTTGGTTTTACCCAACAAGCTTTATAAGCTGGGAAGTTTTCATATGTACATTTTGCTCCATATTCATGCTCAAGTCGGTATTGAATAACCTCATATTGTAAGGCTCCAACTGTTCCGATTATTTTTCTTCCATTCATGTCTAAAGTAAATAACTGAGCAACTCCTTCATCCATTAATTGGTCTATCCCTTTTTCAAGTTGTTTAGATTTTAAGGGGTCAGCATTGTTAATGTATCTAAAATGTTCTGGTGAAAAACTTGGAATTCCTTTAAAGTTCATTAGTTCGCCTTCGGTTAAGGTGTCGCCAATTTTAAAGTTTCCTGTGTCATGTAATCCGACAATATCACCAGCATAAGAAATATCAACAATCTCTTTCTTTTCTGCAAAAAAGGCATTTGGACTTGAGAATTTCAAATTCTTATTTAACCTCATGTGATGGTATGCTTTGTTTCTTTCGAATGTTCCAGAAACAATTTTAATAAATGCTAATCGGTCTCTATGTTTAGGATCCATATTGGCATGAATTTTAAATACAAATCCACTCAACGTTTTTTCATTTGGATTCACTAATCGTGTGTCAGATTCCTTAGGTCGAGGAGAAGGAGCAATGTCAATAAAACAATCAAGTAATTCTCTTACACCAAAGTTGTTTAAAGCTGAACCAAAGAAAACAGGTTGTAAATCTCCTTTCAAATAATCTTCTCTATTAAAATCAGGATATACTTCACTTATTAATTCTATTTCTTCTCTAAGTCTTTCGGCCGGTTTTGAACCGATTAATGTATCTAATTCAGGATTGCTTAAATCAGAAATTGCAATTGTTTCTTCGATGTCTTTTCTGCTGTCACCTGAAAATAAATTAATATTTTTTTCCCAGATGTTATAAATTCCTTTGAAATCATAACCCATTCCAATAGGAAAACTTAAAGGTGTTACGGTTAAGTTTAGTTTTTGTTCCACTTCATCTAGTAAATCAAAAGCATCTTTTCCTTCTCTATCCAACTTGTTGATAAAAACAATAATTGGAATTTTTCGCATGCGACAAACTTCAACTAATTTTTCAGTTTGTTCCTCAACCCCTTTTGCAACATCAAT
>NZ_CAXBFR010000108.1:0-9865 GCF_963975005.1 uncultured Flavobacterium sp. | reverse complement strand
AACCAAAGAATTACAATAATTTAAAGCCCTAAATCGAGATTATAAGAAATCTTAATAGCAATGTTATCGTCAAAGTTAGCTAATTGATAATTTCCATAGCGATAAAAGGCAACCAAGCCAAATCCTTTAAACAGTTTATTACATTCAACACCACTTTCAAAAAAGCCTTTTTCTAAAGATTTAAAGGGCAACCCAATGTGGTTTTCAGGATTATCTATGGTTCCAAAAGCCATTCGTGTTACAACAGTAAATTCAGGATTTAGTTTGTAGCCAATATTAATTCGATTAAAAGTGTGTTTTAGTTGCATTGAAACATATTTGTCAGAGAAAAACTCATTGTAATACATGGTTTCAAAACTGTTTTTACCTGCAAAAGTTATTCGTTTTAAAATAGCATCTTTATTTAAATTATTTGGTGCAATTGCATATAATTGCGTCAGAGGAATATCCCCAAAAGCTAAACCTGTTTGAAAGAGAAAGGAACTTTTTTGACCAGATAAAAACTGAATTTCATAAAAAGTTTTAAAATCAATTTTAGTAAAGTCAAAATTATTTCCCAATATTTCTGGGATAGTTTGTGTTATTTGCAAAGAAAATTTAGGATGTCTTTTTTCGATTTCAATTTTACCTAAAGGTGTTTGCATATAACTACTAAAAGGATTCCATTGAATAGCAAATTGAGCAGATGTTAGATTATAATTAGAAAAACTTTGCCCGTTATTGAGAAAAGCATAATCAAATAATGGAGTTATTTCGCTTTGAGAAATGGAGAAATAAGCAGATGTTTTAGGTAGAATTTTACTTTCAATAAAAGCAGAAGAAATTCTATTGTTATAAAAAGTAGAAATATTAAAAGGTCTTGGGTCATAAACACGAAATCTCCTTGAATCTGTAGCAAAAGTAGTTTGACCAATTTCGCTAACATCATCAATAAATGAAAGACTAAGCCATGTTTCGTCTAGTTTATTTAGCAGATATGATGGAGTAATGCCATATTTAATACCTTCATCTTTAAAGCCATACGCACCATAAAAAGCAACTTTGTATTCTTCTGAAACTTTATTATTTGTAACAGCTCCAAATCCTACTCTAAAACCTTCATAATTGTTGTATTTTAAAATACTTCTCAAATCCAAATCAACATAACTTATAGGCAAATAACCATTAATTATTTTTTTTCCTAAAAAAATTTTACGCTCAATATTACTCGATTGTGATAAACTGTCTAATGAAGTATAAGTTTTCATTTTTCGAATATCAACAGTGTCTTTTGCAATTGAATTCCAGTATTTTTCCGACTTTTTTAAACTACTTTCAGGAACATATACTTTAATTCCGTCAAAGTTGAGCTTTACGGGTTCGTTTATTTTTATGTCAAAAGGAGTTGATTCTATTATTAACACAGTTCTGTCTGATGCATTGTTGTCTAATCCTTGTTCTAAACTTGATCTAAATTTCATCGTACCACCAAGAATGTTTAAATCTTCTGAATTACTTCCTTTACTCAAAATAATTTTTCGTTTTTCTGGGAACCAAATGTTTTCTTTTTTAAGATAATTGAAGGTATAAGTCGCGTTTACATTCACAATTCCATAAATTCGATAATAGGCTTTTGCAATCGAAAAATTCTCTGCATCAACATACAATAAACCCCTTAATCTATTGGCTCTTAGTTTTTTTGGTTCAAAATAAATGCGATATACTTTTCGACTTTGAATTTCGGTTGAATCTAATAAATGATATGTATATAATTTTCTACCATAATTGGAAATTGGATTCTGAAGAGGTATTTCTAAAAGTTCAAAAGGATTATCATAAACGGAATAAGAAATTAGTTTTAAGCCTAAAAATTCGTACAAAGGTTCTTTAAAACCAGCCATACGAGTAGCCAAAACTGTTTCTTTGGTAGTGTTTTGATTATGTTGAATTAAATTGACTTTTTCAGTTTGATAAATATGACTTTCTTCAACTAATTTTTTGAATTTGTAGTTTGTAGAATCAAGTTTTATAATTTGTTTACCAAAAAGATTTCTTTTGTAAATTTTATCGATTTGTCCAGAGATACTATCAGGATTTGCGGTTACTTGAATGTATTCGTAATTTTTATATTCGTAAGAATCTAGCGCTTTTTCTGGTTGCGTATTTTTTTTGTTTTCGATTACTTTTTTAACGATGTGATTTACTTTGTTAAGCGAATAATATTCGTTTTTTATTTTATTGATGTCTTGCGTTAACTTAATGATGAATAATTTTCCATCATTTAAAGCGTAAGAAGGTTTTTCATAATATCCTTTGTAGCGAATGTATAAAGGCTTTTTGAAATCCGTAATTTCTAATGAAAATTTACCTTCCCAATCGGCAAAAACAGTCGTTTTATCGTAAGTTATTTTTGCGAAAGCAATTGGAATTGTTGTATCAAAATCGATAACTTGTCCTTTGATTTTTGTTTGTCCAAAAATAAAGTTTGTAAGTAGAAGTAAAAATAAGAGATATGAATATCGCATTAAATATGTTTCGATTTGTTGCAAAGATATCTAAAAATAAAAAGTCCTGATGTTAATCAGGACTTAAAATTTATACTTTCATTATTTCAGCTTCTTTATGAACTAAATGCTCATCTATTTTTTTGATGTAAGCATCTGTTAATTTTTGAATATCATCTTCAGCTGATTTAGCAATATCTTCAGCTAAACCATTTTTCTCTTCTTTTTTAATATCGTTATTAGCATCTTTACGAGCATTTCTGATTCCGATTTTAGCGTCTTCAGCTTCAGATTTAGCTTGTTTTACTAAATCTCTTCTTCGTTCTTCTGTTAAAGCTGGAACATTGATAATGATGTTTTCACCATTGTTCATAGGGTTTAATCCTAAATTAGCAATTTGAATTGCCTTTTCAATAGGTTGCATCATTGCTTTTTCCCAAGGTGTAACGGTTAAAGTTCTTGCATCAGCAGCATTAACATTAGCTATTTGAGACAATGGTGTTAGTGAGCCATAATAATCTACAAAAACACCACCTAACATTTGAGGTGAAGCTTTTCCTGCTCTAATATTTAAAAATTCTTTTTCTAAATGAGCGATTGAACCATTCATAGATTCTGTTGCTGTTTCTATAATAAAGTTAATTTCTTCAGTCATTTTTCTTATTTTTATATTTCTAAATTCTTTTTTCTGAATTCTAAATTAAATTGTAACTGTTGTTCCTATTGTTTGTCCTTCACACACTTTTAATAAATTTCCTTCAATATTCATATCAAAAATAATGATAGGTAATTTATTTTCTTGACTCAATGTAAAAGCTGTCGAATCCATCACATTTAATCCTTTAGCAATTACATCTTCAAATGTAATAGAATCAAATTTTGTAGCGTCTTTGTTTATCTCTGGATCAGATGTGTAAACACCATCAACACGAGTTCCTTTTAAAATTACATCAGCACTTACTTCTACACCTCTTAAAACGGCAGCTGTATCTGTTGTAAAATAAGGATTTCCTGTTCCGGCACCAAAAATAACAACTCTACCTTTTTCTAAATGACGAGTAGCTTTTCTTTTGATGTAAGGTTCAGCTATAGCTTCAATTTTTAAGGCTGTTTGTAATCTTGTTTGCATCCCAGCCTCTTCTAGAGCACCTTGTAGAGCCATTCCGTTAATAACAGTTGCAAGCATTCCCATATAATCACCTTGAACTCTGTCCATTCCATTACTTGCACCAGCAACACCTCTAAAGATATTTCCTCCACCAATTACAATAGCAATTTCTATGCCTTTTTCGTGAATTTTTTTGATTTCAGCAGCATATTCAGCTAAACGTTTTGGGTCAATTCCGTAAGCTCTGTCACCCATCAAGGCTTCGCCACTTAACTTTAGAAGAATTCTTTTGTATTTCATTTATTCTGAATTTAGTTCAAAATCTTGTAATTAAGATTCAAAATTGTGATGCAAATATAGTTATTATCTAAATTAAAAAAAATCTAGTTTATAATTATAGATTCAAATTTTCAAATGAAGCTTTTGCAGCTTGATAACCTATATCAAAAATCTTATCCATTTTTAGTTTATTGGTTTCAAAAGTACTAAAATTGGCTAATTCTTTAGGTTCTATCACCCAATCACACAAGTCGAATTTTTGATAATTGCCTTGAGCTGATAATAAGTCAAAAGCTCTAGTGGTTACTGATTTTATAGATTTCAAATCTTTTGCCTCAATGGTTTGAATAGGACTTACATAAACACCAATAATATAATCACATCTTCCTTGTAACAGGTCAGTTGGAAAATGATTTAAAATTCCACCATCGCTGTATAGTCTTCCGTTCAATTCATAGGGAGATAACATTCCAGGAAAAGCTGTTGAAGCTAAAACGGCATCTATAATGTTTGTTTCGGGTCTAAAAATTTTCAATTTGCCTTTCACTAAATCAGTAGCAGTGATGAATGTTGGAATAGCCAATTCTCCAATTGTTGCGTCTTTAAAAATGCTATTGAAATAACTTTTAAAGGATTCTGAATCCACAATTCCTGCTTTTTTGAAAGTAAAATGTTTCCAATGAAAAAAGTAAATGGATTTGAAAAATTCTAATATTTCCTCGGGTTTTTTACCATAAGCATACAAAGCGGCAATAATCGCACCAGCACTTGTACCTGCAATATGAGAAGGTTTAATGTGTTGTTCTTCTAAAAATTTTAAAGCTCCAGCTTGAGCAATTCCTTTGGAACCACCACCAGATAATACTAAACCTATTGATTTTGAAGAAAAATCCATTTTAATTGATTGTTATGTAACATAGCTTACTTTCAGGTATCAAATTTAGTGGTAATTTTGTGTAATAAATAATTAAAATATCATGAACACAAATATAGTAAAAGCTTTGGCAAAAAGTTATACATACAACGCTTACAGAGAAAAGGTTTCTCAATTAATAAATCAAGGAAAATCTACAGGAAATAGTCAATCTGATGATTTATTGCATTATTCTGAATTGAATGAAACAAGAATGAATCGTTTAGAAAAAACTATAAAAGTCACAGAAGAAACTCAAGAAAAGTTAACTCAAGTAGATAAAAAGCAGACTTGGTTAGTGCTTAGTGAAGGTTGGTGTGGTGATGCAGCACAGATTTTACCAATTATTTATAAAATGGCAGAACTGTCTGAAAACATTGATTTAAAAATTGTTTTTCGAGATGAGAATGAAGCCTTAATGAATGATTTTTTGACGAATGGAGGAAAGGCAATTCCCAAATTAATTATCCTTGATGAAGATAATAATGCCATTGGTGATTTTGGACCAAGACCAGAACCAGCGCGTAAATTAATTGCAGACTATAAAGCAGCAAATGGTGTTGTGGACGAAACTATTAAAGTAGAATTACAAAAATGGTATTTGCATGACAAAGGAGTTTCTACCCAAAATGAAATTATGCAATTAATGAAAAAAAAGGAATTGGTTTAAGCACTTCGATAAGCCCAGTGTGACATTTAAGCAATCGATTAACTATGTGTAAAATTAGAAATCAACGTAATCATTTAGAATGATGACAATTAAAAATACGAGATGTCAGTCTGAGCTTGTCGAAGATGTTTTTATGAAATTTGGAATTTTATTTTACAACCCCAATAATTTTTAATTTGTTTGATGTAGAAATTCCACCAGGATTACAACCTAATTCTCCTTCTGGAATTTCTATTTTTAAATTTTCATAATAATCGATCCAAACCTGAAAATATTGATTTGAAATTGGCTCTTTAAAAGTCATTGGAGTTAATTCAAAAAATGGTTTTTCATAAGCGGATAGAAAAGCGTCATAAATTAATTCCGAACAATAATAACTTCCGTTATTGTATAAATAAGCTTCATCATAAGGAACGCCTAATTGTTCTAGAGAAAACCTAATCGCTTTTGGAATATATTTTCGGTATTTTCGTTTTAACCTTCCTATATACATTGTTTCAGAAGTATAGGTTTTAAATACTTCTAATGGAGTTAATCTAACATTTCTTCCCGCTGCTTCAATTACATAAATGGAATCATTTTGAATGTGAATCAATCCCAAATGACTGAAGTCCTTTCCATCAAACCCTTCTGTAACAGCATTTATAGCTTTGCATAAATCACAATTCATAGATTGAAAAATGATATCGCCTTCTTTTAAGTTGATTTTTTTATTTTGAGAAAACCCAAACTGAAAGCAAACTACAAAAACTAAAAAAAAATATTTCATCATTAAATTTTAATAAACAAAGATACTGATTCCTATACTAAGGCTTCCTATTTCGGTTCCATTGACTGCAAATCCATAAAAACTTGTATCAATAAAAATGCCTAAATCATCAGCTGTTGTTATGCCAAGTCTAGCTTTGTAGTAATTTCCATTTAAATTTCCTCTTCCAATAGCAAAGGATTGTCCATAACCAGCTTGAACTAATAATCGAGTTTCATCACCAAGTAGAGGATTTAAGGTTAATTGAGCATAAACAGGTATAGAAACTAATTTTGGAGTAATTTTCCAATCAATTCCGCTATGAAGACTTATACCAACCCATTTTTCATGATGAATTCCATATCCAAATTTGGTACTAATTCCATCAGGAACAAATCTATAATCGCTTCTGTTGCCATTAGAATCAATTTCGCCATAAGTATCATTTCCTTTTAGTGGAACGGAAAGTTCAAATTGAGTGAAAGTTATTTTATCTCCAAAACGCTCATAATTTGATTGTTCTTGAGAAAAAAGAAGATTAGTTGAACATAAAAACAGAGTAAATATCCAAGTTTTCATTTTATAAATTAGCTATATAATCATCTGGACTCAGTGCGTTTTCAACACTATAGTCACCTATTTTAGTCCTTCTTAAAGCTGTTAAATGTCCACCAGAATTTAAGGCTAATCCAAAATCATAAGCTAAAGAACGAATATAAGTTCCTTTACTGCATTGTACTCTGAAATCTATTTCTGGCAAAGCAAATCTTGTGATTTCAAATTCATAAATCTTAGTTTTTCTAGATTGAATTTCAACTTCTTCACCAGCTCTTGCATGTTCGTATAAACGTTTTCCGTCTTTTTTAATGGCTGAGTAAACTGGTGGTTTTTGATCGATTTCTCCTAAAAATTGCTTTACAGTTTCCAAAACTAATTCTTCAGTTATTTGTTCTGTTGGGAAAGTAGCATCAATTTCAGTTTCTAAATCATAAGAAGGAGTTGTTGCTCCAACCGTAATTGTTCCAGTATATTCTTTAGTTTGTGCCTGAATTTCTGAAATAGTTTTCGTGAATTTTCCTGTACAAATTATCAATAAACCAGTTGCTAACGGATCTAAAGTTCCTGCATGACCTATTTTGAATTTTTTAGGTAAATCGTAATGATTTTTTAAAGCATATTTCAATTTATTAACCGCTTGAAAAGATGACCATTTTATAGGTTTGTCAATCAAAAGTACTTGTCCGTTTAAGATATCTTCTTTAGTCATTAAATCACAGTTAATTTTTGAACAAAAAAGTGAATTAACAAAACAGCAATTCCGGCAATAATTCTATAATAACCAAACATTTTAAAACCATGTTTACTCAAATAACCTATGAACGATTTAATAGCGATTAATGCTACAACAAAACCAACGACATTTCCGATTATTAAAAGATTTATTTGATCATTGGTTAAAATAAAACCAGCTTTATAAAAGTCATATGATTTTTTTACTGTTGCCCCAAACATTGTTGGAATAGCTAGGAAAAACGAGAATTCTGCCGCAGTTGTTCTTGATAATTTTTGAGTCATACCTCCAACAATACTTGCACCACTTCGTGAAACTCCAGGAATCATAGCTAAACATTGAAAAAGACCAATTTTAAAAGCCGTCGGATAACTTATTTCTTCTGGAACTTCTTCTTTTGGAGTATTTCCAAACCAATCATCTACTTTTAAAAGTAAAACTCCACCAATAACCAATGATACGGCAACCGTAATTGGATTTTCCAAAAGTGAATCAATAAAATCACTCAATAATAACCCCAAAACAACAGCAGGAATAAATGCTACAAATAATTTAAAATAAAAATCTACCGATTGAAAAAATCTCTTGAAATACAAAACTACCACAGAAAGTATAGTTCCTAGTTGAATTACAATGGTAAAAAGTTTGGTAAAATCGTCTTGAGCAATGCCAAAGAAAGATGATGCGATGATCATATGTCCTGTTGAAGAAACAGGTAGAAATTCGGTTAATCCTTCGATTATGGCTAGAACAATGGCTTGTAGTGTATTCATATTTAGTGATTAATGATTAGCGATTTGTAATTAGTAGAAGTCTGTCTACTTAATACTGATCACTAAACACTATTTTTTAAAAGGATTTTTCATTATCGCATAAATAGTAACACCAAAACCAGCTAAAACTAAAGTTGGAGCTAACCTAATTCGTCTAAAACTGAATAATGCTTCTTCATCAAAAGTATTTGGATCATCAGTTCCGCCACCTGCCATTAAAATAAATCCTAACGCAATAATAGCAACTCCAATGAATAAAATCTTATAGTTTACTTTTTCAAATAAAAAAGCAGGTTTGTTTTCTTCGTTTTTCATATCTTTTTTTGTTTATGCTTAATTTATTTCAGCATCTTTTCAATAATTTTTTAGTACAAGTCATCCGTTTTTAAATTCAAGAATCGTTGTGTTGCAAAATAAGTACTTATCCAAGTAATTACAATTCCGACAAGGAAAACACTTCCAATCACGATTCCTAAAGAAAAGTAATCTTTTGAAATTCCTAAATCAGGTAATTTTGAATCGGAATAATATACTAAAGCTAATAATCCGACAACTGCTAAAGTTGAACCAATTAACCCAAGTTTGATACTTCTCCAAATAAATGGTTTTCTAATAAATGATTTTGTAGCACCAACCATTTGCATAGTTTTTATTGTAAATCGATGTGAATAAACAGATAATCTCAATGAACTATTAATTAAAAGCATAGCTACCAAAGCTAAAACGCCACTAATAATTAACATCCAAAGACTTATTTTTTTAATATTATCATTAACTAAATCTACTAATTGTTTGTCATAAATGATTTCAGAAACCATTTCGTTTTTCTTGATTTCAGTTTCAATTTTTTTGATGCTATCTGCTTGAACGTAATCCCCTTTTAGATTAATATCAAAGGAGTTTTGCAACGGATTAACCCCTAAAAATTCCATAAAATCTTCTCCAACAATATCAACATTATTTTTGGCAGCACTGTCTTTATGAATGAAAGCGTACTCTTTAATAAATATTGAATTTTTCAAGTCTACGTCAAAGGCACTCAACAAACTATCTTTTGCATCATTTTTAAAAAACACAGTCATAGGAATGTTTTCTTTAAAATCATTCGTCAGTTTTTTAGAATTAATCACAAATAATCCCAATGCTCCTAAAAGAAAAAGCACCAAGAATATACTTAAAATTACTGAAAAATACGATGAAATTAGTCTTCTTTTATTATACTTTTCAAATGATGAAGCCATAGTAAGAGTTAAATTAAGTGGTAAAAATAAAAAAGAAAATTGGTTTATACAGAATATAACAACAAAGTTTTAACTTTAGTATTATAAAATGTAAATTTGCACCTGATTTTTTATTGAAGTTAACTGTAAATAATCAACAAATAATCGAATCTTAATTAAAAGATTCTGAAATAAATTCAGAATAAATGAAATACAATCCAAACGAAATCGAAGCCAATTGGCAAAAATATTGGTCAGAAAACCAAACCTTTGCTGCGACAAATCATTCAGAAAAACCTAAATATTATGTGCTTGACATGTTTCCTTATCCATCAGGAGCAGGTTTACATGTTGGTCATCCTTTAGGTTATATTGCTTCC
>NZ_CAXBFR010000107.1:0-9924 GCF_963975005.1 uncultured Flavobacterium sp. | reverse complement strand
TAGCTATAATTTGGTTAAAATTATCATCTGGGTTTCGAACCCCTATTTCTAAATAATTATTATTATTATTATTTGATAATAAAAAATTTATTATTTCTGTTCTAAGAGGTTTTTTAGACTCTTCTTTTATGGCTAATTCTTGTACTTTTATAAATTCAGAATCGTTCAATATTTCTTTTCCTTTAATATAATAAGGGTCATTATTGATCTCTCTTCCTTTTATATAAATTGGATCTCGATGGATGTATTTGCCTTTATAATAGTATTTTATGAGGTTTATTTTAAGTAATAGACTTTTAATCATTATGGTTAATTTATTTAAAATTGTATTTGTAAAAATTCATTTAAAGTATTAGATAACTTAAAAAAAGTAAAAAAACTATTTTTTTAGGTTCAGAATTTCACATTACTTTGTTAGAACCTTTATTTTCTTGATTAATATTTATTTGAAAGTTAAGCTGTTGTCCTTTTTAAAAAGATAAGCTATTTTTTTTGTAATATATTTTAAAGGATAAGCCTTTATCATGTTTATTTTTGCTTTTTTAAATAACTTTAATAGATTAACTTCAATTTTATAGTTTATAATCTGACTATAATCTTTGTTATAATTATTTTTATGATGAATGTATTTATCGTAAAAAAACCTAGTAATTAATTTATATTCATTGAAATTAGTAGGTTTAAAAAATCCCAAAATCATTTTATAGGCTTTTGTGTAGTTATTAAATGATTTTATTCTTTCGGCATGATTACCAATGCCTATTTGTTGATTAATGTGAATTCTATATGAAACCAAATTTTCATTGATATACCCTAAAGTATTTTTTTCAGCCAACAAAAAAGCTATCCAATGATCATGATAAAAATTTTTTTCATTTGTTTGAAAGGGTAAGCATAATTGTTTAACGTCTTTTTTTATACAAAGTGTAGCACCTGTTACAAAATTTCCTTCAATAATCATGAACATAATTAAGTTAATTGGTTCTATAAATTCTGACTGAAAAAAGCCTGAGCAATCCCACAAGGTTATTTCATTAGAAAAAAGGCTATTGTCTTCATTAATTAAATCAGCATTACTAAATACACCTTGAATTTTTGTGTTTTCTAAAAAAAAGGCAATTGTTTTAGAAACTTTATCGGGTTGCCAAATATCATCTTGATCAGCAAAAAAAATATAATCTCCAGTGCATAAACTCAATGCTTTTTCGAAATTTTTATTACTTCTTAATTGATTTTTATTTTTAAAGATATTTATTATCTCAGGATATTTAGTTTTATATTTTTCTAATATTAATTTAGTTTTATCTGTCGATTTATCATCGCAAATGACAATCTGATCAACAGGAGTAGATTGAGATAATATTGAGTCTAATTGTTGACCTAGGTATTTTTCCCCATTAAAAGTACAAATAGCTACAGATATAATCATTAAAAGTTAGTATTAATAGTTTCTTTTATTCTTTCAATTGAAAATGGATTTAGACTATTTTCAGAATTATCACTAAGTTTTTTCCAAATGGCATTATTCGTATACAATTCTAAAATAGTTTCAGCAAATGAATTAGCCTCATCAGCTACTAGTACATTTTCTCCATCCTTTAAAAACATTCCTTCTGCTCCAATGGTAGTTGTTACAACGGGTAAGTAATATTCAAAAGCTTGTCCAATTTTACCTTTAACACCTGCACCAATTAATAAAGGAGCTACCATCAATTTTGAATTATTAAACAGTGGTTCAATATCAGAAACAAAACCGTGAAAAATAAACCTTTCATCACTAATGTCTTTTACAACTGTATTAACATTACCAATAATATTTACTTTCATTTTTGGATATGTATTCCATACAACTGGCATTATATTATTGTATAAAAAATAAATAGCATCTACGTTTGGATGATGTGTTGAACCAATGAATAAAATATCACTTCTGAGGTTAAAAGAATTTATTTTATCTTGTTTTACTTTAGGATAATGAATGTTTGAAATTGTAATTAGTTGTTCTTCATTACAATATGCTTTCATGAACTCTTTTTCTTCATCAGAAATAGTAATTGTATAATCAGATACTTTTGCTGCTTCTAATTCTATTTTTTTGTAGGCTAAATAGTTTTTGAAACTGCTTTTATCTTCTTTGTTTATCTCTGAAGCTCTTTTAAATCTTAAATGGTGAATGTCAACCATATCATAAATAAACTTTGAATTTGAGAATAAAGGCTTAATTTTTTCATAATAATTTTTAAAACTATTAGGACCATAAATCCATACATAGTCGGTATTTATACAATATTTTGAAATAAAATATTTATAATCTTTGTACTGCAAATGTTCATAAAAAATATTAATTCCCATTCTTTGATAAACTTCTAAATAGGCTTGCCAAATGAAAATATCTTTAGAAACGAAAGTTACATTGTATCCTTTTTCAACAAACACATTCATAATTTCTTTCAATCTATTTGAACCTGAATCTCTATCAAATTCAGGAACTGTATCGTTTATAAATACAATAGATTTATTGTTGTTAATTTCTAAAATTCTATCTTCAACACATTCTGCTTGAATGCTTTTTATTTGTTTATTCCATTTATCATAAAACTTCTTTTGATTAGTTTTAAATAAAATTTCTTTACGGTTATTACTTTCCTGGTTTTGTTTAGATTTATCGTTGTATGTAATTCCATTAAAATGTAAAACCTTTGAGAAGGGTGTATAGAAAACATTTTTATTTTGATTGTACTTTAAATCAAAACATAAATCAGTTTCCTCAAAATAAGCTGGAGCAAATTGTTCATCAAAAAGATTTATTTCTCCATTATCTTTATGTTTTTTAAACAATAAGCTACATCCTGAACAGTAATCTACTTTTCTAATATAATTAACTTCAGGATAAAATGGCTTCCTATTTCTTACAATTTGATGAATAGTGAAATCTTTCATAAAGACAGAACCAGCTTCTTGTAATGTTTGATCAGGGTTTAATAACATTGAACCAACTGCACCAACATTTTTATGATTTTCAAAAACATAAAAAAGTTCGTCTAAAAAATTCTCATATACTTCGGTATCATTATTTAATAAATAAATATACTCACCTTTTGAAGCGTTTATTCCTTTATTAATATTTTTTAAAAAGCCTAGATTTGTTTCATTTTTAATTATACTAACTCCAGAAACATTTGTAAAATCATATTTTTCTGAACTATTATCATCAATTAATATTATTTCAAAAGAATAGTTATTTGTTAAATTCTTATGTAAATATTGAAGACAATTCCATGTGTAAATTTCTTGATTGTAAAAAGGAATAATTATAGAAACTTTAGGTTTGTCAGAACTATTAAATACGATTGGAGTTCTATCTATTTCTAAAAGTTGTTTGGGTTGAATATTTTTTAGTTTATCTTCTAATTGTTTAACTTTTCTTCTTCTTCTAAAAAATAGACTTATTTCTTTTTTCAACTTCATAGCTATATTTTTTTTAATTTTTCTTTTAATTTTTCTCTAGAAAAGGGTTTCAAACTTTCTTCAGAATTGTTTTGAAGCTTTAGCCATAATTCTTTGTTTTCATATAAATTAATGATTTCATTGGCAAAATCCTCAGCATTATTAGCTATTAATGCGTTTTCATTGTGTTTTAAAAACATGCCTTCAGCACCAATGTTAGTGGTTACCAATGGTAAATAATATTCAAATGATTGACCAATTTTCCCTTTAACACCTGCACCATATCTTAATGGAGCAATCATAAACTTGGCAGAATTAAAAAAAGATTCTATTTCTGGCACATAACCATGAAAAATAATATTTGGATGATTAATATCTGAAATTTCTTTATCTAAATTACCAATAACATCTACTTTTAAATTAGGCAGTTTTTGCCAAACTAAAGGCATTATTTTTTTATTTAAAAAATGTAAAGCGTCAATGTTCGGTGTATGAGCTGAACCAATAAAGAGAATATTATTTCTTTCTTCAAAAGAATTAGTGTTTTTTATATTGATTTTTGGATAGTGAATATTTGAAATAGTGATAATTTTATTTTTATCAATATAGTAAGACATAACTTCTTTTTCTTGTTCAGAAATTGCGATAATTAAGTCAACTTTCTTAGCTAAAACAGTTTCAATTTTAAAGTATTTTTTATATCTTTTTTTTAATGAAATTCTTTTGGTGTCTAACTCAATAGCTCTTTTGTATCTCAAAAAATGAATATCTACCATGTCATAAATAGTCTTTGATTTAGGTAACGTTTTATTGAAATTTACGAATTGTTTTTTTAAAGTATTTGGGCCATAAAACCAGACAAAATCAATATTTGGAATTGATTTTAAAAAAGAAATTGTTTTATTTTTATTTTTTAATTTTGAATATAAAATAATATCAAAATCATTAAAGAATTGAACATATTTCTTGTCATTTTCTGATGCATCAAAACATAAAAAACAATTATAATTTAGCTCTTTGTACGCTAAGATAATTTCTTTTAGTCTATTTGAACCTGAATCTTTATCAAATGTTGGAATTGAACCCGAAATAATAACAATTGTTTTCTCATTTTGAATATAGTTTTCACTGTTCTTTAGAGTATTAAAATCAAAAAGAGCTACTTTATTAAATAGATTTTTAAAAAGATTCATAAATTGTTTATTTGTTATTTTGCTTGTGTTTCAATGAATCATTTAAACGTCCCCCTCTAAATAGTATTTCGAATAAATACCAATATTTTGGTTTTCTTAAACTTTTAATAAAATACTTTATCTGAAGAAATAATAATATCAATCTATAATTTATATAACCATAATGTTTTCTGATAACGTAAAGAAGCGATATTTTTAATTCCGTTTTAATTTCAATATTTTTTGGTGTACTTGCACCATGAAAATGTATAAATTTAGCATCTGGAATCAAATAAGCATACTTTTTAATTTTTGCTAATCGAATGCATAAATCTGTTTCTTCATGATATAAAAAAATATTTGTATCAAACCCACCAACATTCCAAAAATCTTCAGCTTTTACCATCATAAAACTTCCAGAAACAAACTGTCCTCTTTTTGGTTCTTTGTATTCAATTTTTCTATTAGGGTATTTTTGAGAATTTATGCTTTCTAAAAAATACCTTCCAAACAATTCTTTTAGAGGAGATGAATAATGATCTAAAGTTGGTAATAAATTACCGTCTTCTTTAAAACTTTGTGGTCCACAAATTCCAAATTCATCATTTTTTTTCATTTGATTAATGATTATTGTAAAACAATCATTTAAAAGCAATGAATCATTATTTACAAAAGCATAATATGTTGCATCAGAAAATTGAGAACCAATCATATTTCCACCACCAAAACCTACATTCATGTGGTTTTTTAAAAAAGTTATTTTTGGGTTGTTTATCTTTTTAATATAATCTTCAAGTTTGCTAACATCTTCTTTGTTTGAATGGTTGTCAACTATTTTGATATTATACGTTAAATCATTTGAGGTATGTTCAAAAATGCTTTCTATACACTTAATAGTGTAATCACTAGTATTATAATTAATAATAACAATTGATAAATCGAGCATTTTAGTTTGTTTTTTGTTTAATTCTCTTTTGTAACTGCAATTTATTTTATATATTTTTACAAAAAATTATCACAGGCAAAGTAACAAATAATTTTATGAAAATACTACATATATCTGGAGCAAAAGGATGGGGAGGAAACGAGCAACAGATAATCTACATAGTTCCACAACTAAACGAATTAAATGTAGAAAATATTGTTTATGGAATTAATAATTCAGTGTTAGAGCATGAATGTAATAAAGTCAAAATCCCATTTGTTGGAGTAAAAACAAGAAAATTAAATAAATACATTAATTATAAACACTTAGCTAAAATAATAATTGAACACAAGCCAGATATTGTTCATCTACATACTAGCGATTCGTTGATGTTTTTTTTAGTATCAAATCTGATTTACCGATTTAAAACAAAGTTGATTTTTTCAAAAAAAGGTGTTGGTGTAAGTGGTAGTTTTTTAAGTAAATTAAAATATAACAGCAATAGGTTAGACTCAATTATATGTGTTTCTAAAATGGTTCAAGATTCATTTGGAAAAACGTTAAATGATGCAACCTTAAAGAAAACCGTTGTAGTTAATGATAGTGTATCTTTAAATATTTTAAACAACACTAGCTCAATAAATATCAGAGAGTTATATAATATTCCAAAGAAGAAATTTATTGTTGGAAACATTGCTAATCATACAAATGCAAAAGATTTGTTTACTTTAATTGATGTGCTTGCTGAGCTGAAACATACTTTAAAAAGAAATGATATAGTTTTTATTCAAGTAGGTGAATTTTCTAAAAAAACAGATTCATTAAAACAATATGCAATTGAAAAAAAAGTATATAAGGATATAGTTTTTATGGATAAAATTAAAAATGCTTCTTCTTTAAATACACAATTTGACGCTTTTCTCTTAACATCGCAAAGAGAAGGTGGACCTACATCACTACTAGAAGCTATGTTAATTGGAATACCTGTTGTATCTACTAAAGTTGGAGTGGTTTCAGATATTATAATCGATGGTGAAAATGGATTTATAGCTGATATTAAGGACAGTAAGTCTTTAGCAAATAAAACAGCTTTAATTTTAGATCATAAAGATTTACAAAAGCAGTTTTCAGAAAAAGGAAAAGCAATTATAAAAGAGCAGTTCACAGCAAAATATATCGCTAAAAAAACTTTAGAAGAATATCAAAAAGTTGTAATAAAAAACTAATTACAAATATTGATTTATTCCTTTTTCAATAAAAGTAATTTTCTTTTCTGTGGCCTCTTTTTCAATGGCATTATTTACTTCAAGATTTTGTTTGTCTTGTTCTTTATGATAAATATGATAAGCAATAGCAGTTTGTTTTAATCTTTTTCCTTTAATGCCAATGTTATGTAAACGTTGAATCATTTCCGAATCATCAATTCCCCAACCTACTAAACCCTCATTAAAACCGTTGATTTTAATAAAATCTTCTCTCCAAAAAGACATGTTGCAACCTCTCAATTTCCCTGAACGTTCTTCATGAGTTTTGGCAAATTTCATAAACAAAGGAAACCTAACAGTTCTAGTTCTTTTTTTAATTCCATCAGCAAAAAAACTAAAGCTGATTATCTTTTTATCAAAAATAGTTTTCAAAATATTTTGCTGAATATTTACTCTTGAACCAAATAAATAAAATCCTTTTTCAGCATAAGTCAAATGATCTTTTACAAAGTCCTTATGCATGATAATATCACCATCAATTTCAATAATATAGTCATATTTAGCTTTAGCAATTGCTTTATTCATGATTTTTGGTTTCTGATTGCCATTGTCTTCATGAAAAACATGGATTAAAGGAACCGGAAAATCAGCTTGAAATTTTTTAATTAATTGAGTAGTTTCTTCTTTGGAACCATCATCAGCGATTAGTACTTCATCAGGCAAAACACTTTGATTTTTTATGCTTAACAATAAAAGTTCTAAAGCTTCTGGCCAATTATAAGTTGGAGTTATAAGGGATGATTTAGGTAATAAACTCATTTTTTTGATTTATTTTTTGGTAAAAATACCTAAAATATTGGTTTAATTAAATTGTATGCATAATTTTGAAAAAAAAATAATGGTGTACAAACTAAACGATGCCTTTTTAGAGAAGAAACAACAAATTGAAAATTTCATTGAAAATTTCAATACTTCAGGTGAAATTTTTATCAAAGGAAATAGAAATACCATTAAACTTTTTGAGTTAGATATATTGACTTTAAATGTAAAATCGTTTAAAGAACCAAACCTAATTAATAAAATTGCTTACCGATATTTTAGAAAATCTAAAGCGCAACGTTCGTTTGAATATGCTAATTTTTTATTAAAGAATAACATTGGTACACCAAGACCAGTGGCTTATTTTGAAAATACTTCGCTACTAGGTTTAAAAGATAGTTATTATGTAAGTGAGCATTTGCAATGTGATTTAACGTATCGTGAATTAGTAGAAACGGATTATCCTGACGCAGAAAATATATTGCGTCAGTTTACGAAATTTACATTTTCTATGCATGAAAAAGGAATTGAATTTTTAGATCATTCACCAGGAAACACATTGATTATAAAAAGACCTGAAGGGAAATATGATTTTTATTTAGTGGATTTAAATCGAATGAAATTCCATGAAAAAATGGATTTTGAAACTCGCATGAAAAACTTGTCTAAAATCACTCCAAAAGAAGACATGGTTGCTACTATGAGTAATGAGTATGCTAAGCTTTCTGGAGTAGATGAAGATAAGGTTTTTTCAACTATGTGGAATCTTACTAGAGATTTTCAATATCGTTTTTACCGAAAAAAAAGGATAAAAAAGAGGTTAAAGTTTTGGAAAAAATAGTAATTTTCCATTCTTAATAGTTTTCATGAAGTTATCCGTAATTATTACTACTTACAATTCAGAAGAATGGCTATCAAAAGTTCTCGAAGGCTATTGCCAACAAACCGAGAATGATTTTGAAGTTGTTGTTGCTGATGATGGCTCTACTGTTAAAACTAAAGAAGTTATAGAATCTTTTAAATCTAAATTTAAGTATCCAATACTTCATATTTGGCAAGAAGATAATGGTTTTCAAAAATGTAAAATTCTAAATAAAGCTATTCTTAAAGTGAATTCAGATTATTTATTATTTACAGATGGCGATTGTATTCCAAGAAAAGATTTTGTGCAGCAACATTTAAAATTTCAAGAAAAGGGGTATTTTCTTTCAGGTGGTTATTTTAAATTACCTATGGAAACTTCTAAAGCTATTTCGTTTGAAGATATAAAATCACAAAATTGTTTTTCAACATCGTGGTTAATTAAAAACGGAGTAAAAAGTAGTTTTAAGTTGACAAAATTAACGCATAATAAATACTTCGCTATTTTTATGAATTGGATAACTCCAACCAAGAAAACCTTTAACGGTCACAATACATCTTGTTTTAAAAACGATTTAATGGCAGTTAATGGTTTTAACGAAGAAATGCAATATGGTGGTTTAGATAGAGAAGTAGGTGAGCGTTTATTCAACTTTGGAGTTTTGGCAAAACAAATTCGTTACCAAGCTATTTGTTTGCATTTAGATCACAAAAGAGGTTATGCAACCAAACAAACTTGGGAGAAAAATTTTGCTATTAGAGCTTACAATAAAAAGCACAATATAACTGCCATTGAAAAGGGAATTTCTCAGTATCTTTAACTACCAATTTCCTTAAAAAACTCATCCATTTTTTCTTTAATTAACCCAATTGGATATTCTTCAAAGTATTTAAACGTATGTTCCTTGATGTATTTTTCGTCATGTTCTGCATAAATTTCTGGTTTCAAATCTTTTAAATGAATTGAAATGTTCTTTTCGTCTTCAAAAATCTGCCAAGTTTCTTTATCAACACTTGGAGAAAATAATGAAAACGTTGGGACAAACAACGCTTTTGCCATATTTACAGAACCACCTTCATTCCCAATCAAAGCGTTGCATTGTGATAATAAGCCTAAAAACTCACGTAGACTTTTTCCATAAATATTAAAGAAAATAGCTTGTTGTGTTTTTTCGTTACACAAGTTATAAAGTTTTAAAGCATCTTCCTTTTGATTTGGAATATAATTGAACAGTAACGAAGCATTAGTTTTTTCAACTGTATAATCTAGTAATTCAGCCATATGTTCCAATGGATACGTTTTGTACCATTCACTTCCCAAAATCCCAATCATAAATAAAGGTTGGTTTTGAGGAATGTTGGCTTCTAAAATGGTTTTTTTAGCAGCTTCAATTTCTGAATTAGAAAGAAATATTTTAGGTTTAAAATCGGTAATTTCTTCTTGAATTAATGGTCTCAATAAAGCCAATCTGTTTTCAATAGCTAAACCATAGTT
>NZ_CAXBFR010000106.1:0-9940 GCF_963975005.1 uncultured Flavobacterium sp. | reverse complement strand
GCTATAATCTACATCACCTTCTAAAAGTGACTTGCAAATTCCTACTTGATTATAAAACATTTCTAAGGCTTGACGCATATCAATAGTTGGTTCTCCTTTTCCACCACTACCAGTATATTTATTAGTAGCTTTTTTCAGTTGGTCTCCAATACCAATATAATCGACAATAACTCCTGAAGGTTTATCTTTAAAAACTCGATTAGTTCTAGTAATAGCCTGCATTAAACTGTGTCCTTTCATCACCTTATCTACATACATAGTATGCACACAAGGAGCATCAAAACCTGTTAGCCACATATCTCTAACAATGACTATTTCTAAAGTATCTTTAGGATTTCTAAAGCGCTTTTTTAAAGCTTCTGTAGCATCTTGTGTTCTAATATGTGGATTCCATGCAATTGGATCTTTGGATATGTTGCCAGTCATTACAACCGCAATTTCTGGGCAACCTTCTAATGCTGTTAAAGCATCATACATTTTCACACTGTTTCTTCTACTCATACAAACCACCATTGCTTTTCCTGGCAAGGTATCTGTTCGATTTTTAAAGTGTTTTAATATATCGGCTGCAATTTTTGCTACACGGTCTTCTGAACCTGCTGCATCTTCTATAGCTGCCCATTTTAAATTAGAAGCATCTTCTTGTTCCCATAAAATCTCATCTGCATCATCATCTATATTTTCATTGCCTAAATGCAACTTAGCCAAACGAGGTTCATAATATATAGGAACTGTTGCTTTGTCTTCAACAGCTTGTTTGATGTCGTAAACGTGAATGGTTTCTCCAAAAACTTCTTGCGTGTCTGCATCTTTACTGTCAACAGGTGTTCCTGTAAAGCCTATAAAGGAAGCATTAGGCAACGCTTTTCGTAAGTTAGAAGCAAAACCATCTAGCAAACCATATTGCGTTCTGTGGGCTTCATCAGCCATTACAATAATGTTTTCTCGTTCCGATAAAATAGGATGTTCTATTTCTCCTAATTTTTCATCGGTTCCCATTTTTAAACGAAACTTTTCAATCGTAGTAAAAATAACGCCACCACTTCCTGTAGAAAGCAATCGTCTTAAATCATTGGTAGAATCAGCATGTTGCACATCGCCCACTAAATCTTTTGCTAAGACAAAGTTTTCATACAACTGAAAATCCAAATCACTTCTATCTACTTGTACAACAATGGTTGGGTTTTTTAATTCGGGTAAACTGCGTAATATTCCTGCATACATTGCCATAGAAATACTTTTTCCACTGCCTTGTGTATGCCAAATTACCCCAATTCGTCCATCACCATAAGGTTTTATAGCTTTTTTAGCAGCTTCAACTGCAAAATTAACTCCAAAAAACTGATGGTATTTGGCTCCTTTTTTTATTAAAGTGCCGTTATGGTCTTCAAAAAAGATAAAGTTCTTAATATAATTGAGCAATCGTTCTTTGGGAAACAAACCAAACAACAACGTATGCATTTGAAAATCATCTTCCACTAAGGTTCTTCCATCGATGCTTTTCCAAGCGGCATACCATTCGCTTTTGGCATTAAACATACCATGTTGGGCTTCGTTACCATCACTAATAACGGATAGCATATTGTATTCAAATAATTGCGGAATATCTTTGGTATAATGTCCTATTTGGTTTAAAGCTTCAGCAATATTGGTGTTTTCATCAAACCAGTTTTTTAATTCAAAAACCACTAAAGGCAAACCATTTATGTATATAATAATATCAGGACGACGTTTGTTTTTACCTACAATACTAAACTGATTCACACACCAAAAAGTATTGTTTTCTGGATTTTGAAAATCGATAGGATAAATATGAACCGCTTTGTCTTGTTTGTGGGCATCTTTGTATTCAAAATCCAACCCTTTAGTTAGCTTTAAATGAAAATCCCTGTTGCGATACAACAAATCAGCTCCTTTGGTATTGGCAAATTCAGCAACAGCTACATCTTGCAACTCACTTGGTAATTGCGGATATTGCTTTTGTATAAAAGCCAACAACTGGTCTTTTAAAACCACTTCATTAGCATTTTGAGGCAAAGTACTACCGTTTACATGGCTATACCCTAAATCGGTTAACCAATCGATAGTGGCTTGTTCTATTCTAGCTTCTGTTGTCATATAATTTTTAATTATATTTTCTTAATTCCGTTAAGAATTTTGCCATTTTAACTAAATCAGTTCTTTGATCTTGAGTAATACCTTCAGGATCAAAATGCATGACATCATTTCTTATCTGTCTAATTTTATCTAATTGCTTTATAAAGTGTGAACGCTCTATTAATAAATTAAGTTTTTCCCAATTTTCAGGTTTACCGACAATTCTTATATAGTCTCCAAAGTTTAAATCATCTATAAATTCAATTTTACGTTCATACTCGTCATTTTTACAAAAATCAATCAAATCTGCAATTAAAAACTTATTATTTAATATTTGCCTTATATGATTTTCAATTTGTTCCAATAATAGAAACGGCTCTGTCACTGATAGAAATTGTGAACTAATATCTGCAATAGTTACAATACCAGAAATAGTTTTATCATTTTTATATACTAACACAAATTCTTTTTCTATTACAATATTAATCGCCTCCATAAGAGGAGTTTCATAACTTAATAAAGTTACATTAGTATTTATGTAATCTTTAGCTTCCTCTGATTTACTTCCATTTACTAAAGCACAACCAATAGTTCCCCAACTAATAAAACCAATTACATTTCTTACTCCACTCATTACTGGTAATTGAGAATAATTATGCATCATCATCAATGTAATTTCTTCTTTTAAAGAAGCTTCTTTATTAATTGAAATAGGCTCTCTATTAGAAGACGGAAGAAGTTTTATTCTTTGAATTGAATCTACTTCATTTTTGGTTGTTGCTTTTTTCTTATGTTTTAAAACAATATCCCCATCTATCCAACCATTTACAAAATTAGGTTCAGTTTCTAACTGGTTTTCGTGAAGAAATCTATTTATATAAGCTACATTTCCAGTTGTTCTTTTTTCACAACCAAAAAAATTAAGTAACTCTCTTGGAGTAATTTCGAATTCCTTATTATTTTCTTTTATTTCTTTAACTAATTCTAGAAATTCCTCTTTTGGCATATTGTTTTATATTAATTAGTTAATTCTCTATACTCTTTTAACCGCACCTCGCCACTAATTAACTTTGGTAATAAAGTATCGCGTAATTGGGTTAGGGTTTGGTTTTCTAACTCATTCTCTTTTATTTGTTTATAAAGAGGAATTATTTTATCTTCAAATCTATTTAATGTTTCTTTAGGTGATACAATAAATTGTAATTTTTCTAAATTTTCTTTATTTATTTTTAACTGAACTGCCCCAGTTATAATTGGAATTACATTAGTATTTGAGAGACTTAAATATAAAAACTCATTTGAATAATCTTTATTTCCTGTTAAAACATGAGCGTGATTACTTACACAGAACTTACCTGTAACAAACTGTAAGAAAGGAGTATCTCGTTCAGTTTTAACAGTGCCATCTTCTGCCAATAGAATATATTCTCCTTCAAACTTAAAGTGATCTATATAGTCTAAAATTTTTGTAGCACCAAAATATGGATATTCACCTTGAATTTTTGCTCTTTCATTTGTAGAAATTGGTTTTCTTTTTTTATTATGACTAATATAAATTTCATCCAATCTCTTCACTTCCCAACCTTTAGGAATACTCCCTAATTCACTATCTACAAATTCACCGTTTTGAAAAGGGCCAAAATCTACAAACCAGTGTTTGTATAAAGCCATTGCCATTTCTTCTAAGGTTTTGTTGATGGCTAGGTTGTTTTCTATTTTGTCGTCTATGGTGGATAGGATTTGAGCTATGGATTTTTGTTCTTCATAAGAAGGAAAAGGTATTTTAATATTAATTATATCTGATGGGCTTAGATTTGGCTGACCGCTACCGATTGCTTTATTAAAAAGGTATTCCTCATACCGTTGTGAAGAGATCACATAAAATAAATAATTATTATTTAATTTAATCTCATCACATATAAATTTACCTACACGTTGGTTAAGTAAACCAAATGTATTAGTTTTTATTTTAACTTGTCCAACTCTTCCAACACTACCTTGACCTGTCATTGCTATCAAAATATCATTTTTTCTAATTTTGAATTTCTCTAGTTTCTCAGTTAGTTTTTTTTCAGAAACAAATTGGTCTTTTAGAAAATTTACTCTCTTATCTTGAATGTTTTTTATTTTAATAACTGGTATACCGTGAGATGTAAAATCACTACTTTTAAAAGCATACCCAGAAAGAAAACTAGAACCTTCTGAAATTTTTTTAAATATAAATTTTGAATTAAATATCATTTTTATTTTTTGAAACTTATTTTTTAGTAACTACTCTTTCAATAACGTAAATTAATTACAACATTTATGAGGTTCAACAGGTGGTAAATTTATTCTATCAGCAATATAATCGTTACATAAATCTAGTGTAGAAAAAGGACCAATCCAAACACCATTTAATCCTCTTGTTTGTTTTTCCCTTTTACCTGTGCCAAAATTACATTGTGGGCAATGTCCTTTATGTATTTTATTTTTCTTGCCTGCTTTCCAGTTATGGTAGAAGTAGAATAGGTTTTCTTGTTGTTGTATGTTTAGGTATACTTCCATAGTTTATATGTTATCTAGTTGTTTGGCATTTTATCTATATTTAATTTTAGTTTTGAAATTCTTTTAATCTTGAAATATTAAATCTTAAATTAGTTCTATTTATTCCAATTATTCTAAAATTAATTTTACTGTTTTCTTCTAAATTATTGTTTTCATCACCTATTTCAAATGCTTGAGCAGGGTGTAAAAAAAATAAATTTCTAGTCTTAATATTTTCACCTGTTACATAATAACCGTAATCAAATATAGCATTAATGGTTCCGCATAATTCATACTTTCTTAATAAGTGTGAAATATCACGGTATGATGCATTAAAATGAAAAGTTAACATATTCACTAAATTTTCAAGATATGGTTTATCTTTCATATTAAAATAATCTTCTATTACCTCTTCAATTGATTTGTGAGTAGGTATTTCAACGTTGTCTTCAAATATTGAATATTCACTTTTAATAAAAACTGACGTAATTAAACCATGTAAATTTTTTTTCTTTTCAAAATCATAATTAAATGTTTCTTTAAACCTACTAAATTGTTCATTCAATGATTCGTTTTTTGAAATATAGTCTAATAATCCATTATTTATTAATTGAGTCACTTTTCGCATAACTCTATTAATAACTTTTTGATTATTCCTAAAAGGATTCAATAAATTCGATATTTCTTCATTAATTCTTTTACTTTCGATATGTTGTCTGGTAGCAATATTAATTGCAGTCATTAATGATTTATCGCTACTTGTTTCATTTAGAATATCAATAAATATTTCTGCATTTAATGATTTAACCAAGTTAAAACGATTATATATCTCATATGCTAATTTTATTGCTTGAATCTTTTTTCTCTTAGCAACTAATAAAATATTTATAATCTCCGTAGGTTGCTTTTCAAAAATTATTGCAATTTCATTGTATAGTTCAAACTTTTCTAGTATTACTTTCGAAATACCATAATTACCATTATCAAACAAAAATAAAAATAACGTTTTTAATATTTTTTGATTTTCAGTATTAACAATAATTGTTCCATTGTAAGTTGTTATACAATAAATTATCAATTGAATATTTTCAATTAACAACATTACTTCAATTAATTGAAAAAATATATCTTGGCTTCCATTACTCTCAAAAATCTTCTTGAATATAATTAATTGTTGTTTAGTTGGTTTTTGGACATTTTTTAAAAGTTTTGAAATTAAAATAAATTGTTCGAATTCTGCCAACGCTAAAAAACCTTTTGCAGAACTCTCTGGATTATTAAAATCTTTTGCTAAATATTCAGCTTTCCCAATAATTTCAGATTCAATAATTGAATCTTTTTGTGAAGTCATTATGCATTGAGCTGCTAAGTAAATATTATACTCTGCAACCAATCTTACAAAATCATGTCTTTTATCCATTGAAAGACTATGATAAAAGAAACGTATACTTTGATAATACTTCTCGTTTTTAGCTTTGTTAATTAAATCTAGCATCATAATCCAACTATTGCTATTTCTTCTTGTGAATGAAAATAATCTTGATAAGCTTGATGAGCAAAAGTGTATAAATTATCTCTTTTTTCAAGTATCCCTAATTGTGTTACTATTTCTAAAACATAAATGACATCAATTGTAAATCCATACTTGTTTTTACACTCTAGAAAATAATTTATAACCTCATTCTCAGTCATTCCAGAATTAGTATCTTTTTTTTCTAAACTCCAATATCCCAAATATCTCAATAATGTATGAATTGTTCTAATATGAAAATTACCATCTTTTTTCTCTTCTATTTCTCTATGATAAAGACTATGAATAAACTTATCAATTATTTCTCCTTCACTTTTTGGAATTTCACCACTTACTTTGTAGATTTCAATTAGTCTAGATAACATTAATGGAACTTTAATTATTTTTTCCAATCTTACATCTTCTTTTATGTTTTTTAAAATAACTTGAGCATCGGCCTTACTTTCTGTATTTTTATTTAAGAAATTTTCAATTTGATCTATATCCATTTTTTGAAGCTGAAATACAGGAACTTCTTTAAAAATATTGTCATCTTGTGGTCGATTAGATAAAATAATAAAACATTTTTCATAAGATTTAATCAAATTTTGAATTTCACGCAACCTAATTGTTTTCAATTGATTACTATCATCCCTCGGAATTTCATTAATAGCATCAAGAAATAAATTTATTCTACCTTCGACAAGCATACGCTCACCCAATATCTCATCAACCCCAATTTTTGTAAAAATTGCGGTTTTTATTGATATTGACTTATCTGTTAACAATCCTAAAGAAATATAAACAGGGGTATTATTTAGTGAATCTTTCAATTTTTTATCTGCGTCATAATAGGCTAAGTATTCCAAAGTAGTACTTTTACCCATTCCTGCATCACCCCAAATTAACATTCTTTTTTCTGGTACATTAGATCTTCTCAATTCATTCACAGTACCCTTTCTTTCAAGTCTATCATTATCATCTGTATTTATACCATTTTCAATAACTAGATTTTGTGACAATCTTATATCCTCTTTCCCTTTTATATGAACAAAACGACCTATTCGAGATTTAAAATCTTCTTTAACAGAGTTTAAATAAGGCTTAAAATCTTGCTCCTTTTGTAAATTATCATTATTTATTATTTCTGTTAATTCAATTTTCCATCTTTCTAAAACTAAAATATATACAACTAATAGGTTTTCAATATTTTCATAAAGTTCCTTCGATGTCCAATCTTCACATAAATGACTTTCAATATTACGTAAATTATATACCTTCAGTAAATGATAATCTTTTATATTATTACCCTTTAGTTCTTGCTCATCATAACTTGTAAAATCAATATTTCTTGGATTTAGACTAAGAGCACCTATTAAAGCCGAAAGCCCTTTTGTACCTTGATCATATTTTTCATATTTACTTGGATTAACTAAATAAAGTACCTTACGGAAAAAAGGTTCTATTTTTGCAAAATCAGCAAATAGTGATATTTTTTTTTCTTTTCCAACCTCATCTACTAAAATAATTTGTAATGCATTTGATATACGTGATTCAATCCCATCTAACTTTAAATCTGTTTTATTTAATTTTACAGATAAACAAAGTTCAAATAATTGAATTAAATCAATTAAATTATTGTCATTTTTATAATTGAAAACTTTTTTTGTTTCTTCAAAAATTCTCTTTTTTATAGTTTCCCAATCAATCATATCTTAATTTTTAAATCATACCTTATTAAAATTCTCCAATATCCTTTGTTGCAACTCATTCCCTTTAGCAAACTGTTCTTGCAAAGTAGCTTGTAAAGCAGCCATTTTATCTTCAAACAAAATACCATCGTCTTCTACTTCCTCTGTGCCTACATAAATACCTGGGGTTAGTTTGTAGTCTTGTTTTTGTACTTCTTCTATAGTTGCAGCATAGCTATAACCATCAGTGTTTTCGTAACACACCCCGCCTTCGGCACCCCTCTCAAGAGGGGAAATATTTCTCCAAGAATGGTAAGTGGCTGCTACTTTATCAATATCATCATCCGTAAAAATACGCAACTTACGGCTTTCCATAGTGCCCATTTTACTGGTGTCTATGAATAAGATTTCATTGTTACGTTCTCTGTGTTTGCCGTCTTTTCCATCACGGTTTTTACTCAATATAAAAATACAAGCTGGTATGCCTGTTGTTAAAAACAATTTATCGGGTAAACGCACAATACAGTCAATCATGCTGTTGTTTACCATAAACTCACGCACGTTTTTTTCTCCTTTATTGTTCGAAGTCATTGCTCCATTTGCCATTACCACACTGGCTGTTCCTATATCGCTCAAATGGCTCCAAAAGGTTTGCATCCACATAAAATTGGCATTACCATCCGTAGTAAATTCTTCTTTAGGTCCAAAGAGTCGTGGGTCGTTTTCAGGTAAGTCTTCTGGGTGCCATTGGCTCACATTAAAAGGTGGGTTTACAATGATGAAATCGGCTTTTAAATCAGGAAACTTATCTTGTAATAAAGAATCACCCAAACGTACATCAAAAGACAAATCGCGTAAAGCCAAGTTCATTTTACACAAACGTAAGGTACCATCGTAACGTTCTTGTCCGTATATAGCAATGTTCTTTTTATCACCACCGTGGCTTTCTAAGAATTTCAAGGATTGTACAAACATGCCACCCGAACCACATGCGGAATCAAAGATTTTACCTTCATAAGGTTCAATCATTTCCACCAACAAGCGTACAATACTACCAGGAGTAAAGAATTGTCCTGCACCAGAACCTTCGGCAATAGCAAACTTGCCTATATAATATTCATAAACACGACCTAAGACATCGCTTTCTGGGTTTTCTTTCTGAGATAATTTAGGATTAGAAAGTAAGTTAATCAAACCACCCACTTGTCGTGCCGTCAATTGACTCTTTACAAAAATACGAGGCAATATCCATTTTAAGTCAGGTCGACTTACCGCTAAAGTACTGTCTAACGTATCAAAAGCATCATCTACAATCACTTTGATATTGTCTTGTTCGGCATTAGCTCTTAAGTATTCCCAAGTAGCTTCTTTAGGAATGATATAAATGTTTTTAGACAAATACTCATCGGCATCTTCTAAAACATAATTTATTTCGGCATCATCTGTAGTAAAATAAGAAGATGTTTTATCTTGTAGTAATGTTGTTAATTCTTCTTTACGCATTTCATAGCGTTCCGACATGTGCTTTAAGAAAATCATCGGCAACACATAGTCTTTGTATTGATTTTCAGCTACAGCACCACGCAGTTCGTTTGCCGCTTTCCAAAGTTCTTGTTCAAAATTGATATCGGCTTTTACGGTATTTTTACTCATGTTTTGTTTAATGACTTGTATTCTTCAAACCTACCATTTTTTATCTAAAGTACCAACAGGAAAAACACCTATTTTGTACGAAAGTTAGTATTGATTTGTAAATGTAAAGAAAGCGTTTGAGATTGTTTTACGGTTTCCCGCATTAGGGTTTATTTAATTGTGAATTATGAGTTGTGAATTGTGAAGGCTCTGTTTGTATAGGGTAGTAGTCGGTTATCAGTTATCAGTTACATTTATGGTGTAAGTAGTTTGTGTGAGTTTCTATTGTGTTTCCTCCAAAGTTGGCATAACAATAGTGTTTAAAATCCGTGTCCATCCGCGTTTGACGCAGTCAATCCGTTTCATCCGCGTTCCAAAAAGAAATCTTTGTAAAACTCAGTGAAACCTTTGAGAACCTATGTGCAACAACCCCAGAGCAAAGCGACCACAAACCAATAAATTATAAAAATTTCTTAAATTTCTT
>NZ_CAXBFR010000105.1:0-10255 GCF_963975005.1 uncultured Flavobacterium sp. | reverse complement strand
ATAGTTCCGAGACCTCGTCCTCCAACGGCTAAGATAGTTGTGTTAGAATTAAACCAAGAAGCAGTTCCATCGCCACCAGAATTCCCTGTTCCTCCTGTACCAACAGATAAGTTATAAGTGTTTCCAGGTATAACTGTATAATTAGTTCTTACATATCCACCTCCAGAACCACCCCCACCAGCGGCTGGGTTTCCTGTAACTCTTTGCCCACCAGCACCTGCTCCCCAAGCCTCGACAGTAATAGAGGTTACTCCACAAGGCACTGTAAATGTATCTGTACCCGTATTGGTATAGGTTACAGTAGTTTGAGCATGTGTTTGTGTTATTGTTGCAAAAAAAGCAAAAATGAAGAATAATTGTTTCTTAAAAGCATTCGAAAGGGCATTTGAATGGCTAATGATTGTTAGGTTTGGGTAACTGTTTTTCATAATAAAGTAGGTATCTTTTAAAAGAAACAATAGGCTATTACTTCAAAAATCATTAATAATCAAAAAGACATGATTTGTCCTAAATACTATTTTATGTGTCTGAGTTTGGAGTCTATTATTTCCTAAATCAAAACAAAAGTAATTTATAATTTTTTATCTACAAAAAAACGGCTATGAATACCCTATTATTAACGATAAAATGACAAAATACTTCGACGAATGGTTTTTTATAATTGATTTTTTGTATACATTTGTTGTGTAAAACGATCTTTAAATTAATGAAAATGAAAAAATTAACTCTTTTAATGGTGTTTTTTGCGTTCGGATATACAAATTATGCTCAATTGTTTATCAAAGATGGTAGTTATATTTATAATACTGATCAAGTAGTTTTTGTTAAACAAGATGTCAATTTAGAAACAAACTCTAATTTTTATTTAAGAAATCAAGCTCAATTAGTACAAGGTAAAACAGGAACTTCTACTAATATGGGTGATGGAAAACTTTCTGTATATCAGGAAGGAACATCTAATGCTTTTGTTTATAATTATTGGTGCTCTCCAGTTGGAATTGCTAGTGTTTCTGCAGGGAATACTGATTTTGGTATTTTATTAATGAATAGACCAACATCTGTAACAAATTCTTCTGTTATAACAACAACGACTTATGATGGTTCAACTTCGAATTCTACTTTAGCAGTTGCAAAACATTGGATTTGGAAATATATAACAGCCAATGGGTACAATCCAGGTGGGCCAAATGGGTGGATTCATGTACAAGATACGCAAACACTACAACCAGGACAAGGTTTTACAATGAAAGGAGTGACAGGTACAGATGCAACTTTAATCTCTTCTGAAGCCATTCAAGCTAATAATATTGGAGATAATCAACGTTATGATTTTAGAGGAAGACCAAATGATGGTGACATATCTGTTGATGTTGATGTTAGTGATTATACCTTAACGGGGAACCCTTATCCTTCGGCTTTAAATGTAAGTGCTTTTCTTTTAGCTGGTTCTAGTTCAAATTGTACTGGAATCGCTTATTATTGGGAACAGGATAAAACGGATAGTTCGCATTATGTAACAGATTATCATGGTGGTTATGGGGCTTTTTCTCCAGTTTCTTTGGTTTCCAACGGAATTTATGTGCCTGCAACTTTTGATACTTATAATGGAAATGGAACACTAAATACAACAGGTTCTTCCTCTGGATTAGTAATTGAAAGAAAATATGCCCCAATTGGACAAGGTTTTATGATAGAAGGAAATGCTTTGGGAAGTGTAGTTTTAAAAAATGGCTACAGAGAATACATTAAAGAAGGGTCGGGTTTATCTCAATTTGAAAGAAATGTTTCTATACAAAACACAACAGCTACTTCCTCTCAAGTTCCTCATTTGCGTTTTGATATTTCTTTAAATAATCTAAATACGCGTCAATTGGGATTAATATTGATTCCTGAAGCTACAGATTTAGTAGATAGTGGTATTGATGCTAAAAGTCTTGCGGATGATAATTTGCCAAATGATGTTTATTTCTTTTTAGATAATAATAAATATGTTATTGAAGGTGTACCTTTTGATGTGAATAAAAGAGTTAAAATTGGCGTTAAGTCGGTCCCAAATACTTCTTTTAATTTTAAATTATCACATGTCATTAACTTTGATCAAAATCAGAATGTTTATGTTTATGATGGTTTAACACAAACGTATCACGATATAAAAAATGGTAATTATGATGTGATTTTACCAGGTGGAATAATCAATGATAGATTTGAAATTACGTTTACAGCAAGTGCTTTAAATACCGTTGAGAATTTTGAAGAACATTTTGCAATTTATCAAAATAACGATTTTCAGACCTTAATAATTGAAAATAATCAACTGATTGACTTGCAATATGTTTCGCTTTTTGATATTGGAGGTAAAGTTGTCTTTCAAAAAGAAAAATTAGGGGCAAATTCAAGTTATCAATTTCCAACAAGTTCACTTAGTGATGGGATTTATATTGTAAAATTAGTAGCAAGTAATAATCAAAGTTTAAGTCATAAAATTATAATAAAGCATTCTAAAAAATAGATTCAACTATAAAGTATAATTAAAGCAGTCTATAAAATCTATAGGCTGCTTTTTTTTGATTATAACAAAGGTATTTGTAATTTTGTACAAATGAAAATTAAGACTCAAAAAATAGCCCTAAATAATCCTAATGTGGAATTGCATCTTAGAAGGGAAGACTTAATTCATCCTTTAATTTCTGGAAATAAATTTAGAAAACTCAAGTATAATTTAATTGAAGCAAAAAATAAGAATGAATCCACTTTATTGACTTTTGGAGGTGCGTTTTCTAATAATATTTTAGCTGTTGCAAGTGCTGGATCTGAAAATAATTTTAAAACAATTGGCATAATTAGAGGAGAAGAATTAGAAGGTAAAATTGATGAAAATCCAACCTTAAAAAAAGCACAAGAACTTGGTATGCAATTCAAATTTGTTTCAAGAGAAAAATATAGAGATAAAAACAATAAGGATTTTGTGGCTAATTTAAAAAGTGAATTTGGTTCATTTTACCTTTTACCAGAAGGAGGAACAAATGATTTAGCCATAAAAGGTTGTGAAGAGATATTAACAAATGAAGATGAAATTTTTACTCATATTTGTTGTTCAATTGGTACTGGTGGTACAATTTCAGGAATTATTAATGCAAGTTTTACTAGTCAACAAGTTATTGGTTTTCCTTCTTTAAAAGGTGATTTTATTTCAAATGAGATTAGTAACTTTGCAAACAAATCTAATTGGAAAGTGATTTCTGATTATCATTTTGGAGGTTATGGTAAAATAACTGAGGATTTAATTCGTTTTATAAATGACTTTTATTCAAAATATAAAATACCATTAGACCCAATCTATACAGGAAAAATGATGTTTGGAATTAATGATTTAATTGAAAACAATTATTTCCCCAAAGGAAGCAAAATTTTAGCCATTCATACTGGTGGAATTCAAGGAATTCGAGGCATGAATGAATTGTTAAAAAAAAAAAAAAGAAATAATAATTACAAATGAAATTTAAAATCGCCCTAATCGCTATTTGTACGGTATTTTTAGTAAGTTGTGGTTCACAAAAAATCAGAACAACAAGCTCAAAAAAGCCAACTAAGAAAACTACTGTAGCAAAAAAAAATAAAGTAAATAACAACGAACAAGAAAAGTTAGAAGCAACTTCTTTTGTGGTGGTTTCTTTTGAAAACGTAGAGGAGTATATTTCTTGGTTTAAAAACACTGCTATTAGTAATATGATTAACTATAAAATTCCGGCAAGTATTACTTTAGCTCAAGGAATTTTAGAATCAGGTGCAGGAAAAGGGGAGTTGTGTAAAAAAGCAAACAATCATTTTGGTATCAAATGCCATGTTGGTTGGGAAGGATCAAGTGTGCACCATGATGATGATGAGTCACAAGAATGTTTTAGAAAATACAATCATCCGGCAGAATCGTATAGAGATCATTCCATGTTTCTAACCTCTAGAAGTCGCTATAAATTTTTATTTGATTTAAGAGGGAATGATTATAAAGGTTGGGCTCAAGGTTTAAAAGATGCGGGTTACGCAACAGATCCAAAATATCCAGCAAAGCTAATAACTATAATTGAAAAGTATAAATTATATAGATTTGACAACGAAACATTAGGAATATCTAATGATGAAGCGGTTGTTTATGAAACTCCTAAAAAAGAAATTGACAGTACAGAATATGCCGTAGTTCAAGGAGATACATTGTATTCAATTTCTAAAAAATATAGTATTTCAATTGAAGATTTAAAAAGCAAAAACAATATCTCTGACAATGCCATTTCTATTGGTCAGATCTTAAAGATAAAATAATGTTATATAAAAGAAGTAGTGAATTATTTATAGAAGCTAATAAAGTAATTCCTGGTGGTGTTAACTCACCAGTTAGAGCCTTTAAATCAGTTGGAGGAACTCCAATATTTGTAAAAAGTGCCAAAGGACCTTATTTGTTTGATGAAGATGGTAATAAATTAATTGATTATATCAATTCTTGGGGACCAATGATTTTAGGTCATGCCTACGAACCCGTGATAAATGCAATTACCGAAAGAGCAAAATTAGGAACGTCTTTTGGAATGCCAACGGAGCTTGAAACAAAAATTGCTGAATTAGCCGTTTCTATGGTGCCAAATATTGATAAAATTCGTTTTGTGAATTCAGGTACAGAAGCTTGTATGAGTGCAGTTCGTCTAGCTCGTGGTTATACCAAAAGGGATAAAATAATAAAATTTGCAGGATGTTATCATGGACATTCTGATTCGTTTTTAATTCAAGCAGGAAGCGGAGCTATTACTTTTGGCTCACCAAATAGTCCTGGAGTAACAGAGGGAACAGCCAAAGATACTTTATTGGCTAAATACAATGATGTGGATAATGTTAAAGCATTGTTTGATGCCAATAAAAACGAAATAGCAGCTGTAATTATTGAGCCCGTTGCCGGAAACATGGGGTGTATTACTCCTAAAGAAGGTTTTTTAGAAGCATTAAGATCACTTTGTGATGCATCAGGCACAATGTTAATCTTTGATGAAGTAATGACCGGATTTCGATTAGCAAAAGGTGGGGCGCAAGAATTATATAACATCAAAGCAGACATTGTTTGTTTTGGAAAAGTAATTGGTGGAGGTTTACCAGTTGGAGCTTTTGCTGCAAAAACAGAAATTATGGATTATTTAGCGCCCATTGGTCCGGTTTATCAAGCTGGAACATTGTCAGGAAATCCATTAGCAATGGCTGCTGGTTATGAAATGCTAAAAGAGTTAAATTCGGATAAAGAAATCTATAACAGATTACAAGAAAAAACGGCTTATTTGCATAAAGGAATTCATAAAGTTCTATCTGACAAAAACATTGAATTTACCATAAACAGAGTTGGATCAATGATTTCGGTGCATTTCGATAAAAATGAAGTATCTGATTTTGATACAGCAAAAAATGGAGATAATGAAAGTTTTAAAAAGTTCTTTCATGGGTTGTTAAATGAAGGAGTGTATATTGCTCCATCAGCTTACGAAACTTGGTTTATTACGGATGCCTTATCTTATGAAGACTTAGATTTTACAATAAATGCTGTAAATAAAGTAGCAGATAGTTTATAAAATAGAGTATTTAAATAAAAATGAAAGATTAGAATATTTAGCATACTTAGATTCAGAATTAAAATCTAAGATAGTAGATTTGGTATAAGTTCTAATTCCAAAGGTGTATTTTTTGTAACTATAATTTAAGCCTAATGCAAAATTATAAATCATATTATTTGTCATTGCTAAGTCTTGTTCAATTTCATAATCGACTTTGTTGTTTCCAATTCCTTTTTTAATATTGTAAATAGCATCAATACTGATTTTAGAATTTTCATTTAAATAAAAATAATGTCTTAGACCTGGAGCTAGTTGAATGTGGTTATATTGTACAGTTACGTTTTGATTTTCATATAAAGAAAAACCTTTGTCGTCTTTTAAAACAGCATTATTTTTATAAGTATTGAAGGAAGCTTCAATAAAAGCAGCCCATTTGTTGTTATTGTATGGGAAAACTAATTCAAGTTCTAATCCTGCTCCAAGAGTTGTTTTACTGTCAAAATTTTTAGAATATAAAGAACGATTATTGTTTGATAATTCCAGAGAACTAAAATTTGCTGCTATTAAGGCTTTAATGTTAGTTTTTGTTTTCTTTAAAGATTTGTAAATTATATATTCTGAGTTTGAACATTCATTATATTCTTTAAAATATTTTACAAGACTTGTTTCAGTATAAGAAGTTTTGTAAATTTTTTCTCTATTCATATTGCAGTTTACATTGCTGAATAATTGCTTTAAATAATCATTATTAGTTAGTATTGTTGTGCCAGAAAAAACTTCATCACCATTTTCTCTCATTTTAGCAGCATCTATTTCATTAACCCTGTATTTTTTGTATATTAATTCTTCAATTTCTCTAGATGAATTGTTAAAAAAATATTTTCCGTATATGCCATAATTCATCAAATAAAGTGAAGCGTTACCTTCTAATAAAACTTTTAATAATAATTCTTTTTTTTCAAAAATAGGATCTTTGATGTATCCAATTTCTGAAAGTGCATTTGCAGAAATATCAATATTAACATTAAATTTTTTATATTTTGAAAAATCATAAATTTCAAATTCTTTTAACTTTTCAGAATTAACATAAATTACTTCTGCATCCTCAATATTTTTTTTAAAAATAATTTCTGAGGGATTATTTTTCCAATCAAGATTTTTTATAAACCCTTCATGTTTAATATTGTTAAGATCTACATAACTTCCTGGTTCAAATTTTGTTTGTGCAAAAGAAAAAACAGAAGTAAATAGGAATAAAAAAAGTAATTTTGTTTTCATAAATAAGTTGTTATCAAGTAATAAAAATAAAGCATAAAAAAAATGAAGTCAAAAAACTTCATTTTTTTTATGCTTTTAGTAAGAATACTCTAATTTTTAATTAATTTTTTATAAAGTACTTGATCAGATTTTAATTTTTCCATTTCATTAGCATCTAAAGTTGCTGCTAATTTATGCTCTATAACTTCAGTTAAAACTTTAATTCTTTCTTCAGAGATACCTTCAGTTAATAAAACTTGGTGTTTTTCAACAAATAAATTTTGTAAATCTTTTACAATTGGCCCGCTAATTTCTAGATATTGAGCTAATGCTTGAGCATCTACTGTTCCTAATTCTAGAGCAGTTTTTCCTTCTTGGGCATTTGCATTAAAAGAAAGTGCAAACATAAATACAAAAAGAGCAATTATTTTTTTCATGGTGGTTGATTGTTTTGATTTTGAAAGTCAAATCTAACTATTTTTTTTTAATTTCAAAATAATAAAGCTACTTTTTTATTTACAGACTCTTACTTATTTGCTCTTCTTTCTTTCATTTTTTCTTTTCGGTCACCCATTTTTTCTTTTCTATCTTCTTTCGTTGCTTCCCATTTTTTGTATTGTTCATCCGTTAAAATGGTTTTCATTTTTTTATCAATGGCTTCTTTTTTCAAATCCATTTTTGCTTTCATTTCTGCTCTTTGCTCTTTGGTAGCTTTTTCAGCAGTTTCTTTTATCTCTTTTCTTTTTTCAATCATTTCAGCTCGATCTTCCTTTTGAGCATTTAAAAGTTCTTTGACTTCTTTTTGTTGTTTTTCATTTAAATTAAGATCAGTTGTCATTTTCTTAATTTGCATTTCAGTTCTTTGTTCTGGAGTTATTTCTTTAAAATCTCCTCTTTTACCTTTTCCTTGAGCAAATGTTGTTAATCCAACAACTAATAATGCAGCTACTACTAATTTTTTCATTTCTGTAATTTTTTAAAGTTTGATGATAAGACGTTGATACTATCAAAAGGTTTAATTCATTAACAAAAAATTATTTTTTTTATAATTAATTAGCCACAGATTCAAGGATTTTTATTATAAATCTGTGAATCTGTGGCTAAAAATAGTTAAACGCTATTAGTCTTTAATTTTTCAACTCTACAATTTTACCATCACCTTCAACTCGTACTGAAGTCATGTTGTGTTTTGCCAATCCTTTCATAGCAGCATCCCATTTTTTTCCGCTCAAAGCTGATTTGGTTTTTAGTTCCACTAAATCCATTCCATTTCCATTTTTGACTAATAAATCAATTATCATTTTTTCTTCTTCAGATAATTCAACTTGTTTTTTCTCTGGACGCATTTGAGGAAAAAACAATACTTCTTGTATAGATTGATTGTTCGTTAAAAACATGATTAACCTATCCATTCCAATTCCTAGCCCAGAAGTTGGAGGCATTCCATACTCTAATGCTCTTAAGAAATCTTCATCAATAATTCCAGATGCTTCATCATCTCCTTTTGCAGCCAAAGCCATTTGATTTTCAAAACGGCCTCTTTGATCAATTGGGTCATTTAATTCTGAATAAGCATTTGCAATTTCTTTACCACAAACCATTAGTTCAAATCGTTCTGTTAACTCTGGATTGTTTCTATGCTCTTTACATAATGGTGACATTTCTTTAGGATAATCTGTAATAAATGTTGGTTGAATAAAGTTTCCTTCACATTTTTCACCAAAAATTTCATCAATTAACTTTCCTTTCCCCATTGTTTCATCTACTGCAATTCCCATAGATTGAGCAGCCTCAAATAACTCTTTTTCAGATTTCCCAGTAATATCAAATCCTGTAAAATTTTTAATGGCATCAGTCATTGTAACTCTTGCATATGGAGCTTTAAAGCTTACTTTCTGTTCACCAAAAGTTGCATCCGTTGTTCCGTTTACTTCATTTGCACAATGTTCTAATAAGTTTTCGGTAAATACCATCATCCAATTGTAGTCTTTGTAAGCTACATAAATCTCCATGGCTGTGAATTCAGGATTATGGGTTCTGTCCATTCCTTCATTTCTAAAGTTTTTCGAAAACTCATAAACTCCATCAAAACCACCCACAATTAATCTTTTTAGATATAATTCATTAGCAATTCTCATGTACAAAGGAATATCCAATGCATTGTGATGCGAAATAAATGGACGAGCAGCAGCTCCACCAGGAATAGCTTGTAATATAGGAGTCTCAACTTCTAAATAGCCTGCATTGTTGAAGAAATTTCGCATGGCTGTAAACAGTTTAGTTCTCTTTACAAAAACCTCTTTTACTTTTGGGTTTACCACTAAATCTACGTAACGCATTCTGTAACGCAATTCAGGATCCACAAATGCATCGTGTACATTTCCTTCAGTATCTGTTTTTGGTAATGGTAACGGACGAAGTGTTTTGCTTAGCAAAGTCAAATTTGTAACCTTAATGGTTTTTTCACCTACTTGTGTGGTAAACATTCTTCCTTCAATTCCTATAAAATCACCTAAATCAATTAATTTTTTAAAAACGTCATTGTATAAAGTTTTGTCTTCACCTGGGCAAATTTCATCTCTATTTACATAAATCTGAATTCGACCTTCACTATCTTGCAATTCGGCAAACGAAGCTTTTCCTTGAATACGAGTACTCATCACACGACCAGCTAAAACCACCTTCTTATCTTCTACATATTCTGTTTTAACTTGTTTTGAAGTAGTGTCTACAGGATATAAATCTGCAGGATAGGGGTTAATACCTAGAGCACGAAGTGAATTTAATTTCTCTCTTCTAATGATTTCTTGTTCCGAAAGTTGCATAATATCTTTATTTTAAGCTTGCAAAGATAAGTATTAGTTTGAGAGTTTCAAAGTGTTGTTTTTGTTTCAATTTTTTTCTAAATATCCAAATACTAAACATTCAAAAATCTATTTGAAACCTAAGGTTTGGGCTTATTTAGTTTTATAAATCCTGCCCTCCATTCTATTCTTAATGAATCGGGAGATGTCTCAATATTTATGAACTGTTTGATAAATCATTTGTATATTTGCAATCACAAATTGAAATGAAGAAACATAGGTTTTATAAAAGATGAACAAAAAAATCCAATTACAAGATTTAGGACATAAAGATTATAAAGAGACTTGGGATTATCAAGAAGAGCTTTTCAAAAAAATTGTTGATTTAAAAATCAAAAACAGAAGAGAAGAAAGAAATGAAGAAACTCCAAACTATTTTTTATATGTAGAACATCCTCATGTTTATACTTTAGGTAAAAGCGGAGATTTGACAAATTTACTTTTATCCGAAAAACAATTATCCGACAAAGGAGCAACTTTTTACAAGATAAATAGAGGAGGAGATATTACTTATCACGGACCAGGGCAAATTGTGGGCTATCCTATTATAGA